>JAIKWO010000113.1 GCA_024684675.1 Lachnospiraceae bacterium | reverse complement strand
AAGCAGATAGACAAAAGAAAGTACCGGCAGACATCTCCATACACTGTTATCACGCGTCGCTTTCCTTGCAAGAAGACTGCTCCACACAAACAGAAACAGTGCAAGGCTCGGCGGATAGACAATGTCAAGCGGCATGACTTTAGTCAAGTGAAAATCTCTCCCCACGCTGCCCATTCTTGCGAGCCAATCATATGCATAGTCTGCGGAATACCTCGTCTCAAAGTCCAGAATGCTTACCCCGCCGCTTACTTTCAAAAGGCCGGCCACACCGATCGGACTATAGTCGATTAGCCAAAGCATCACGATAAAAAACACGGTTGCGACAAGGCTTTTCTTAACAGTAACGCCGTTTACCATTTTACATATTCTTTCTTTCATCACAATTATTGTCCTTTCTGAATCAATCGATGTTATTAAGTGAGCAAATGCTCTCTTTAATAGATAATAGTGAGCGGTCGCTCACTTGTCAATAGACACATGTTTATATTGATAAATCAGTGTAAAATCTGCAAAATTATGTGTATGATCCAGGCGTTATCCAATCGGGTGATATATATGATGTGTACGATGAAACGTGATCCCTCTACTTTCCGTAGGTACCATGTTCGGCGGTTACAGTTTACAATCTGAGCATGGAGGTGAAATACATGAACCAATATGTGACAGGCGCAGCCATCAGGGAACTGCGGGAAAAGAACAAGATGACACAGCTTCAGCTTGCAGAGAAGCTGTGCGTAAGTGATAAGACAATTTCGAAGTGGGAGACCGGAAAAGGCTATCCGGATATCACATTGCTGGAGCCGATCGCGGAGGCATTCAGAATATCTGTAACGGAGCTGATATCAGGCAATACTATTCATAACACAAACGTATCCGCAAATATGATGCGGTCAAAGTTTTATGTATGCCCGGTCTGTGGAAACGTGATACACAGCATGGGCGAAGCGGCAATCCATTGTCATGGCATCCAGCTCATGCCTTTAGAGGCGGAATCGACGGATGAACACCATATCATTTTCATTGAGCGTGTTGAAGATGAGTATTATGTGCGGATCGATCACAGCATGACAAAGGATCATTATATTTCGTTTGTTGCTGCGTCCTCTTCTGATGATATGCAGATGGTGAAGCTTTACCCGGAAGGAAGCGCTGAGGCACGATTTAAGATCCGCGGCGTCAGAAAGGTTTTTTTCTATTGCAACCGCGACGGGCTTTTCTCCATCGATGCCGTGAAGGGGATCGATGATAAGCAAAGCGGATACGATGATTCCGAGGAACGCCGGGAATTGGAAAGGGTTGCGGACATGCTGTTTGGGAAGGAATGAGCTGAAAACAAGCCGGGAAAAGACACTTTCCAAAGATGGTGTTGACAAGTATACTTGGCAAGATGTATGATTGCTTATGACAAGTAAACTTGGCATATCGATCGGAGGTATCATATGGATAGAGAAGAGATCCTGGAAAAAAGCAGGCAAGAGAATCAGAACAGAGATGAGATGGAGGCATATGCTTTTTCGAAAGCAGGTCAGCGGGCATGCGCGGTCGGCGGTCTCGTATGCATGGTGCTTATCCTTGTGGAAACCGTTCGGACAGGCAGTATGCCGCTCGGTGCGTGGGTGGTATACCTGTCCATGACGGGTACGATGCTTCTGACCAAGTATAAGCATTTGAAAAAACGGCACGAACTGATCTGCGGCCTGATCGAAATAGGCCTTGCGCTGATGTTCCTGGCGATGCACATTACGCGACTTGTACGGGGGTGAGACTGTGGACGAACGGCTGACTCTGAAGAACAGGTTAAAAGACATTCGCACAGAAAAGGGACTTTCCCAAGCGCAGCTTGCGCAGCTCGTCGGTGTCTCACGCAATACGATCAGCTCCATTGAGACGGGACAGTTTAATCCTACGGCAAAGCTGGCTTTGATCCTTTGCATCGCGCTTGATAAGCATTTTGAAGATGTTTTTTATTTTTGATCATCATGAGGAGATTATGAAAGGAGATGTGAAAGATGAAGACGATCGGACTGATCGGTGGGATGAGCTGGGAGAGCACAGTCACCTACTACGAGATCTTAAACAGGGAGACAGCGGCAAAGCTGGGCGGCTTCCACAGCTCGAAGATCCTGATGTACAATGTGGATTTTGCGGAGCTGGAGCATAACATGTCGGAAGGCAACTGGACAGCCAATGCGGTGATTCTGGCTGACGCTGCGAAGAGACTTGAAAAGGCTGGTGCAGATTTTATCGTGATCGCAACCAATACGATGCACAAGCTTGTGCCGGATATTGAGAGAGAGATTGGAATTCCGATCCTGCATATCGCGGATGCGACCGCGAGTGCGATCAAGCGCGACGGCCGCAGGAAAGTCGGGCTTCTTGGCACGAAGTTTACGATGACGCAGGATTTTATCAAAGACAGATTAAAAGATGCGGGGCTCGAAGTGATCATTCCGGACGAGCAGGATATTGAACTTGTGAATGACGTGATCTTTAACGAATTGTGCCTTGGAAAGGTGCTGGATGCATCGCGCGCGGAATATCAGCGGATCATCTCCTACATGAAAGATCGTGGCGCAGAAGGCGTCATTCTCGGATGTACGGAGATCGGGATGCTGATCGGGGAAAAGGACAGCGTGCTTCCGTCCTACGACACAACGATCATTCATGCAAAAACTGCAGGGGAAAAGGCGCTTAATTAATTCTGATGGAGAAAAGACGATGATCGTTCATCCGATACCACCATTGTACGATGCGAATTCAAGAATATTGATACTGGGAAGCTTTCCCTCCGTGAAGTCGCGGGAAGAAGGCTTCTTCTACGGCCATCCGCAGAACCGTTTCTGGAAGGTGACAGCCGCCGTGTGCGGGGAAGACGTTCCGGGTACGATTCTTGATAAGAAGGCTTTCCTTCTGCGCAATCAAATCGCGCTTTGGGATGTGATCGGTTCCTGCGATATTGTGGGCTCCTCGGATTCGAGTATAAAGAATGTGTGTGTAAATGACTTGCGTGTCATATTGGATCACTGCGATATCAGGCAAATCTACGTAAATGGAAAGACTGCATATAAGTATTATCAGAAATATGCAGAAAAAGAGACAGGCCGATCTGCGATCTGCCTGCCATCTACAAGTCCTGCCAATGCTGCCTGGAATATCGATCGGTTAACTCATGCCTGGCAAGTTGAACTGGACAAAAATCTCATTCGATAAGAAACGACTCCGCATAGACCTGGAAATCCATTCCGTCCAGGTCCTTTCCTGATAAGGACAGTGAGTGCGTCACCCCTGCTGCCCCGTCATACCAGTTCACAACCCACACGCAGAAAATATCGTCAATGAATTCCTCTTCTCCGGTGGCATCGGAATACGTCAGATACTCGGCATCATAGTCGCCGACTTTGCCCTGCTCAGTCACATCCCAGTCATAATACATGCCCGAGATATCGGTCAGTTTATCTGTCTTCTGCATTCTGTATGTCCAGTCACGTTCGCCGGTCTTATAAGAAAGCTGCGCCATGCCGCCATCTTTCATATAGCTGTATGACACTTGTGTCGCATCGCTCGGAGCATCCGGCATGTCAAACCCGAGGGCATCCTTTACGCCCTGCTTATCCGAATTCGACCACGGATTCGCGATCTGTGTAGTGATCTCTTTTTTCTCTTTCGCTTCCTGCGGCGCACTTTCCTTTTTCTCACCGCATCCATTCAGAATGGTGATCGTAAGCAGTCCTGCCAAGATCACGATCAGTCTCTTTTTCATCTTTTCTCCTCTCACAATTCCTTATACATCATGACTTCATCATAATATATACCATCTTTACAGAGCGCACCATAGGGGATAGTTCCGACGCGTGTAAATCCAAGATGCTCGTACAGGCCGATCCCACGCTCGTTCTGCAGGAACGTACCAAGCTGCATGATCTTATACCCCATTTTCGCGGCCTGCTTCATCGAATCGATCATAAGCCTTTTGGCGATCCCGCACGACCAGTAGTCCTTTGCAAGCAATACACCGATCTCACACCTGTGTGCAAACTTTTTGTACTTCGATATAGGAAAAACATGCGCACAGCCGATGATCTGCTCTCCGTCATACGCACCAAGGAAAAAATCGCGTGAGCTTTCGGCCGTTGCCTGAATGACCGCAGCTTCCTTTTCACAGTTTTGCGGGAACTCCTCAGGAAATCTTGTCAGAAAATCCGTCTCGCCTGCCGTCCGGAGCCTTAGCTCATACATCATCTGAGCCTCCTCGGCATCGAGCGATTTAAAATAGTAAGTCTTTCCGTCCTTCATGACAGCGGAATACTGTTCAATGATCATCGTTTTTCTTCTCTCCTGTTTTCAAAAATGATATCGATCTTGTAAAGAAAACTGTGATACTATGCAAAGAGTAGAATAAATGACTCAAACGTATCGGTAGGAGGAAATGAATTATGGGTGACAGACTTTGCTTTACAAGTGATTATACAAGGGGCGCACATCCCAATATCATTAAACGTCTGGCGGAAACCAATCTGGATCAGACTTCCGGGTATGGAACGGATGAAATCTCTGCATCTGCCAAAAACAGGATTCGAAAAGCCTGTGGTTGTGAACGCGCCGAAGTGGAATTCCTGATCGGTGGCACGCAAACAAATGCAGTTGTGATCGATTCCCTCTTACGTATCTATCAAGGCGTCATAGCAGCTGAGACCGGGCATATCAGCGTTCATGAAGCGGGCGCCATCGAATTCGGCGGACACAAAGTGCTGACACTTCCGCACCACGACGGCAAGATCTCAGCCGATGATGTGGATCGGTATCTTACAGACTATTACCGTGACGAGAGCCATGAGCATATGGTAATGCCCGGAATGGTCTATCTTTCGCAGCCTACAGAATACGGAACGCTCTATTCCAAAGAAGAATTACAGGCCTTCAGAAATGTATGCGACAGATACTCGATCAATCTGTACGTTGACGGAGCAAGACTTGCCTATGCACTGGCATGCCCCGAAAACGATGTGACGCTCCAAGACCTGGCGCAGCTTTGTGATGTTTTCTACATCGGCGGCACTAAATGCGGCGCTCTTTTCGGCGAAGCTGTTGTAGTCCCCAATCCCGATAAGATCCCACACTTTTTTACGATCATCAAGCAACACGGAGCACTCCTTGCCAAAGGAAGACTTCTCGGAATCCAATTCGACGAACTGTTCCGGGATGATCTCTATGTTCACATCGGAGAACCTGCGATCAAAGCTGCAGCAGCGATCAAAAAAGCGCTCGCAGAAAAAGGATATCGTCTGTGCTTTAACTCCCCTACGAATCAGACATTCTGCATCATGGAAGATAGCGCGTTAGAAATCTTAGGTCGAAAAGCAGAATACGGATTCTGGGAAAAACACGATGCCGACCATACTGTGATCCGCTTCGCGACAGACTGGGCAACTTCCGAAGAAGAAACCGCAGCACTGATCGGCATATTGTAATCTACAGTTCTCTTTAATGTTATTCCGACAATGCCTCCGGCGGACAGGGGCATTGTTTCGGGATCTCACCGTCTTTGTGCGGTTTCCACTGCTTCATGGAACCTTCCGTCAGACGTTCCATTGCATACAGCTTTTCATTGACCATGTCCCACATGCAATACGGCAGATGGTCTCTGTGCCCTCTGTGAATGAGGACGCACTCCCAACACTTCCCATGGTGCGGACATGCTTCCGGGCAGCTGCAATAATCAATTCCGCTCTGCCGGATCTCTTCCAGCGCTTCCATCTTCAGATCATACTGCTCCTTCGCCGTCATCGGCTCATATTGCTGTCTGATCATTTTTTCATTGTAATCCACCTTGGGTGTCGGTATGTATTTGTTATCTTTCCATTCGTTCATATTCGTTTATACCCTCTGATGTTATCATCTAGCCTGCACTCATTTTTTCCAGCTTATCCCGATCCAGCATATGCAAGACATCCGCCTGATAGACAAGCTCCAACTGAAGCATCAGAATGTCAACGCCCGTACATAAGAAATCAAAAATGACATCCAATGCCACCGCCATCAGCATGGCCTCTGCCGGAATGTTCAGCTGTGCCAGCAAGAGGCCGTAGCAGGTCATGCCGGCGCCGGGCATCGGCGGTACTGCAATGGAAAGAACTGCTGCCAGAAAGCCTGCCATAATGTACCAGGATGTACTGACCTCCATGCCAAACTGTTCAGCAAGAAAAATGGAAGCAAGCGTAAACTCCACTGCAGGGCCCGGCATGTACATCACCATGCCGACAGGAAATGCAAAGTTAAAAAGCTTTTTACTGATCCCCATCCGCTCGACGCAGTCCTTTTCAGCAGTAGAAAATGCTGCCATAGACGATGCCGTTGAGATACCGACCAGAAAGGCTGGGAACGCTTCTTTTATCAAGCGCGAGGGAGATATCCCGGTGCGCATACCGATCATCAGAATCTGGATCAGAATAATGGCCGCAGCAACCAGTAGGAATATGCTTACCGGTTTCCACAAGCTAAGCAGCTTCTCTCCCGAGCCCGCCCAGATTTGTTTGATCAAAGAAACAAACACAAAGTACGGGATCAGACGGCAAACAAGTCCCATCATCGTCTGCACCACGAGCCCGATATCTGTGATCAATGCGCATACCCTTTTCGCCTTTTCTCCAAGGGCTACTAAAACCACACCGGTAAAGACCGCAAGCACAATAATCTGCATCGTATTTCCTTCCAAATACGGACGTACCAGATTATGCGGCAGAATATTAAATGCCATCTCGGAAACACCGGCGATCTGAGACTCACCCTGAATTCCCGATGTGATCTGCAAATTGAAAAACAGCAGTGAAGCCATTACCGCGATCGTCGCAACAATGAAAGCTGTCGCGATAAAACGGGATAACGTTACCTTCCCGATACGGTTCAGCGAAGTCGTATCCCCTATGCCAAACACACCCGAGGTGACCGTAAGGAAAATCAGAATTCCGGCCAAGGTACTGAGCATACCCAGAAAAGCGTTGAACAGTGGTGTCAGCAGATATGCATCCAAAGCAAGGCGCACTGCTTCCGGAAGATAGTTGCCGGCAAACCCGAAGACTGCTGCCGCTGCCACTGCGATCAGCAGATGTTTGAGTGTGCTCCTTTCGCCTGCTTTCGGCAGGTCCAGTCTGACCGTATTGACACCTGCGCGGTAGCTCCATATGGGTGCAAGCCCCAGATTACTCAGAATCTGTGTCTGCCACGTTTCGTCCTCGTCGGAGCCGTCGGTCGGGTCGAAAATGCCTCCTTTATAACGAAGATAGATTGACGTTTTTCCAAAGCGGCGCTCCATCGATATGCAAAAGGAATCTATCTCCACAACGGAATCCTTTATGCGAAGCAGGAGCTCTTCTATAGTCAGACGCATTCGAAGTGCATTCTGCTTTTTTATCTTTTCCTGTTCCAAAAGCGGATCGATCTCCGTGATCGCCTGCTGGATCATCTCATTATTCAGTGCATATTCTCCGGTATTGAACAGAATTCTCATTGCTTCTCACCTTTTCTCTTTTATTCATTTGATTATAGCAAAAATATGTCATAAAAACCATCAGCCCATGAGCCCTTGGGGACGGGGTTCATGGCTCATTTTTCGTTTTGGCAAATGGTCCTTCAACCTCGTCCCCAAGGACTCATTCGCATTGCTTTTCTGTTCCGGCTGTGATACATTCTGACTAGTATGAATCATATCGGAGGTTTCTTATGAAAAAAGGTGTTATTGCGATCATTGTTGCGGTTGTTGTATTACTCCTGTTCTTTGTCGGACAATATAACTCTCTGGTAAGCGAGCAGACAGCAGTCGAGGAGCATGCAGCCAATATCGACACGCAGCTTCAAAGACGCGCGGATCTGATCCCCAATCTTGTAAAAACAGTGAAAAGCTTTGCAGAGCATGAGACGGCTGTTTTTTC
>JAIKWO010000112.1 GCA_024684675.1 Lachnospiraceae bacterium | reverse complement strand
AAGTGATTTGGCAAAAACATCAGATGTCGTGGCAAATTACGGGGTTGGACGGGAAACCGTCGCGTATGTCACAAGAGGTGTGACCACTCTCGCTCTCTTTCTTATGATCTTTGCAACGGAAGCCGCGGCAAAAAAAGGAATTAAGTCCGCCGAAGATGTCGCACATGTGCATAAACAGCTCCTCTCCTGCGCTGAGTGGAATGAGCAGGCAATTGACAGAACGCTCGCATTCATCGAATTGTATTATCAAGGTCTGTCCGGCATGGAGAACGCATATGTGTGCGGTGTTGGAGCAAATCTTGGTACCGCAAGTGAAGGAGCACTTAAGTTCGGCGAGACTATCTCGGTTCCGACAGCCGCATATGAGATCGAAGAGTATATTCATGGCCCCAATATTCAAATGACGCCACGATACTCCGTTTTCCTCATTGATGGTGGTGAAGGATCCGATCGAATCCATCAGATATTTGAAGCGACTCGGATCGTAACCCTTAATACATTTTTGATTACAAATAATCCTGCATATGAGGGCGATCATGTCTTTTGTCTTCCTTGCGATGTTCCCACAGAAATGACGCCTCTATGCTTCCTGCCATTTTTCCAGCTAACAGCCGGCAGGATAACTGATGATCTTAACCGTTGGAAGAAACATCCTCTTCAGAAAAAGATGGAAAAAGAATGTGCAGCAAAATCCGAAAACTATGAAAACAGTCCCTTCAGCGAAGATACGCCCGGTCGCTGATTTTAAACCTTCTATTTAGGAAATCCCCCTTGTTTCCAAGGGGGATTTTCCGTTTCACTACCATTACGTATCTATTTGATTATCGCGATTCCTCTGATTTTAGAAATTCCAGCACCTGCTGCCGGTCTTTGAGCGCCGTTCCGGCTCCGACAGCGGTCGTACAGATCGCACCGCATGCATTAGCAAAGCGCAGCGCTTCTGCATGGGACGCTCCCCGCAGTATTTCCGAAGCAAATCCTGCGACCAGATTATCCCCCGCGCCCGTTGCATCTGCCGCCCGAATCCTGAAGACAGGGATACGGATCGTTTCATTTGCGTTCTTTAAAAGACACCCGGCTCCGCCGAGCTTCACGATCACATTTTTGACACCATAGGAAAGAAATACATCCGCCATCGCTTCCGGATCGTCTTTCCCGGAATAATAGCGGGCTTCATCTTCATTGGGCGTTATATAATCGACCAAAGGCAAAGCGTCCTTAATGTCTTGAAGCGTCAGCTTCCGGAAGTTCGGCAGTTTGGTATCTGCAAAAATGATCTGCCCCGCATCTTTTGCCGCTTTTAAAACGGCATGGATGATCTCGGGATCGTCAAACGGTGCCCGAAACAAGGAGCCTAAGATCACAGCTCTTGCATCCGTAAAAAGTGCCTCGTGTCTTTCCGGATGGAAATTATAGCGATGCGCCTCGTTGGTGATCGACTTCCTTGAACCGTCATCATTTACAAACATGGTTGTAACCGGCGTCGGATGCTCTTTGGAACGAAGGATCAACCCCGTATCGACACCGCACCGCTTCATGGCATCGACTGTCATATCCCCCGCCGCATCTTCTCCAAGTGCGCACAGGATCGCTGTTTTCACACCGAGCTTCGCCGCCGCCATCGATTCGTTGACCGCCTCGCCGCCCACATTGAGAGATCCGTAGACCGCGCGGTAGCCGGAGGCTGATATCGGATTCGGATCGTAACCTTTGATGATAGAATCCACAAGTGCCGTTCCGACACAGATCAGATCATATTTTTTAGACATAACGCTCCCCCTGCGCTCTATTTCGCAAATTCATATCGCTTTACTTCGCAGTTATCGATCCCGAAAGACGAGAACTCCTCGTTATCCATCTCCCGGAAGTACGATTCCACCATTCTGACGATCCCGTTGTGCGCAACGAGAATGCATTTCCGATCACCGGCTTTGATCTCATCCAGCAGGTTATAGATCCGCTGTGCAAGCTGCAGCATCGATTCTCCGGTGCCGTAACGGCTCGCGATCACCTTTTTCGCTTCATGAAATGCTGCGCCGTTACGCGGCGTCGATTCGTAGATGCCGAAGTTCTGCTCGATAAGGCGCGGCTCCGTTTTTACGGGAATACCCGTCAGTTCTGAAATATGGCGCGCGGTTTCCGATGCTCTGACAAGCGGCGATGTGAGGATCACATCTGCATCGAGTCCCATCTCTTTGATCTTCTTACCGACTTCGATCGCCTGCTCATGCCCCATCTCGGTAAGCGCGATATCCGTCGCTCCACAGATTTTGTTTTCTACATTCCACACGGTCTCGCCGTGTCTGACAAAATAAAAATGATCCACGTTCTTACTCCCGGATTGATTTTTCTTTTTTCGATCTGTCCTTTCGGATTTAGAAAGGAAGTTTTATCTGATCCACCTTCTGCACTAATCTCTCTCATCTCACACATTCCCTCTTTCCTAATCCGACGTCATTATCTGAAAGGTTTTCAGGCTATTACTAGCATACTATACTCCGCCCGTTCAAAATAGTATACCAATAAAAAATTTTTGCTATAATAAACACGACATACTGGTGTCATGTTCTGACTGATATGATAGCTTTGGAGCGTGAAAGGAGCACCTTTTCGGAATGAAGATTGACAGGCTGATCGGAATACTTTCCATATTGCTGCAACAGGAAAAGACTACTGCGCCCGAATTAGCGGAGCGATTTGAGGTATCAAGACGAACCATCAATCGTGACATTGAAGATCTGTGTATGGCGGGCATCCCCATTCAAACATCGCAGGGAGCAGGCGGTGGCATCAGCATTATGCCCGGATATCGGATGGATCGGACTCTCCTGTCCTCAAAGGATATGCAGATGATCCTTGCAGGACTCAGGAGTCTCGACAGCATCAGTGGAAGCCGATATTACAGACAATTGATGGAGAAGATCAGCACCGGCTCTTCGCAATTTGTAACCGGAAGAGATTCTATTCTGATTGATCTTTCCGCATGGCAAAAAGAATCACTTGCACCTAAGATCGAATCGATCCAGGATGCGATCGCACTCAAAAAGAAACTGAGATTCTGCTACTTTTCTCCAAGCGGAGACTCAACCAGAGAGATCGAGCCTTACTATCTGGTGTTCAAATGGTCAAGCTGGTATATTTATGGATTCTGTCTGCTACGTGAAGACTTCCGCCTGTTTAAACTGAATCGCATGGAAGCGATCGAATTATCGGACACGTTTACGGCAAGGCATGAGATTCCCATGCCAAAACTATCAGACGAAGAGACTTTCCCGACGACCGGTAGATTCAAGGCAATCTTCGATCCTTCTTTGAAGTGGCAGCTTGTGGAAGAGTACGGTTCCTCATCCTTTACGGAGACGGAGGACGGGCACCTATTATTTGAGCATGACTATTCAGATGACGAGGGCCTGCTTGCCTGGATACTCTCCTGCAGAGATCAGGTGACAGTCCTGGAACCGGAACACATCAAGAAAAAACTGCTTCATATCACCTCTGAAATTGCAAAACGATACGAAGGAGAAAACCATGAATAACAAAGCGCTGGTCGTAATTGACCTTCAGAATGACATCACCAAGAACTATCGAGCGATCATCAAACAGGTGAACACCGCTGTTGATTGGGCAGAAGCAAACGGCATGCATATCATCTACATCAAGCATTACAATCTGTCCGAAAAAACAAGGACATTTAAACCGAATACAAAAGGGGCTGAGTTGGTGCCTGAGCTTAAAATCGCATCAGAGAATATATTTGAAAAATCCAAAGCAAATGCGCTCACCAGTGAAGCGTTTGCTGCCTTTGTCGAACAGAACGGAGTCAATGAATTCTATATCACCGGCGCCGATGCAACAGGCTGCGTGAAATCAACCTGTTTTAATCTTGCAAAATGCGGTTATACAGTCCATGTGATCTCTGACTGTGTTACAAGCTATGATCTGAAGAAACTGGATGAAATGTTTGCATATTATGCAGAAAAGGGCTGCGAAGTGTTACCGTTTGAAGCATACATCAAAAAATAGGAATGAAAGGGAAAATATATGGACTATATCAGAGTGACAAAGGAAAATCTGGAAGAAGAGCATATTTGCTGCGCGATCGCAAATAACAAGGATGCGCAGGTATCGTCCAAGAAAGCCTGGCTGAAAGAGCGCTTTGACGACGGTCTTGTTTTCTTAAAAAGCGTCGAGCGTGGCAAGTGTTTTATCGAATACATTCCCGCGGAGAATGCGTGGAATCCGATCGATGCGGATGGGTATATGTATATCGACTGCCTGTGGGTATCCGGTTCTTTTAAGGGACACGGCTATTCCACTGAGCTTTTGGATGCGTGCATTGCAGACAGCAAAGGAAAGGGGAAAAAAGGACTTTGCATCCTGTCGGCCAAAAAGAAAATTCCGTTTCTTGCAGATCCGAAGTTCTTAACGCATAAAGGGTTTGCGGTATGCGACGAGGCGGATAACGGTATCCAGCTTTGGTATCTTCCGTTTGAAAAAGGCGAGAAGACACCGACCTTTAAGGAATGCGCTAAGCATCCGCATATTGACGAAGGCGGTTACGTGCTTTACTATACAGCGCAGTGCCCGTTTAACGCAAAATATGTTCCGATCCTGGAAAAGACCGCCGGAGAAAACGGCGTTCAATTGAAAACGATTCAGATTCAAACAAAGGAAGAGGCGCGGAATGCGCCCACTCCCGTTACAACATATGCGTTCTTTGCGGATGGCGAATACGTTACGAATGAACAGATGAATGACAAGCGATTCCTGAAGCGGATCAGGAAAGCATGAGAAAAAAGTCCATGGCGTGTGCCACGGACTTTTATGATTTCTACTCTGCAATCTTTCTGAATACATCCAGAAACTTAGCGGCTCCTTCCTCTCCAAGCACATAGATATTGGGCATATACGCCAGCCGTTCTCGGCTGTATGCGATGCGCTGCTGCCCATTATCGAACGCGGTATGGTTTGTGAGAGCCACATCTGCGTGTGCTGCCCTTGATGCTTTGGTGAACTTATCGACAGAATCTCGCTGAATTGTCTTCGCAGAGGCATCACCCCATGCAGGTGTGGCGCCGCCGAACAGTGCGGCTACGTGTTTTTCTCCATTCTCATAAACAGGAAAGAGAAAGCTCATGCAACCATCGGTATGTCCCGGGGTTTCAATAACCGTTACGATCTTGTCACCGCAGTCGATCTGATCTCCATCTGCAAGGAAGCAGTCGATCCCGAACTCTTTCCAGCTGTCGGAACGTCCCTCTTCAGACAGGGTTTCAAGCCGCAGCGCATCATCCTTTTTCGACAGATATGTTTTTACAGAGATTGAAGCAGCGATCCATGATGCCGGCTGGGACCATCTGCCGATCACAAAATTCCTGATCACGCATGGCCATATCGATCATGTCGGATGTGGAAAATATCTGGTTGAAAATTATGACGTAAAAACATATCTGTCGAAAAAGGATGATGCGCTGCGGCTTGAAACCCTGTCTGAAGAGGGACGTTCCGACAGCTGGAAAGAGTTCGGGATCGACTGCTTCCTTGCAGATGG
>JAIKWO010000106.1 GCA_024684675.1 Lachnospiraceae bacterium | reverse complement strand
GCGGTCTGGCAGAGATAGCCAAAGTACTTCAGACTACGCCGAATTATCTGCTGGGTTTTGCAGATAATAATGATGGATTTGCGGACGAAGCGCTTGGTTTGTTGCGAGATGTGAAGGATCAGTCTGTAAGAGAGATTCTTTCTGAACTAAATCAGTAGATAAAGGAAGCCAAGTGATACTGCGGTGTTACGGGCTTCCTTTAGTGTTGTAAAGGAGCAGGAAAGATTGACCAAAGAACAGGCGATCAAGAATCAGATAGAGAAACAGTTGATTCTTATGCTTGACATGAACAGGGCGGTGTGATAAAAATATAACTGATAATTGAATTATCGGTAACTGAGATGTCAGTAGAGGAGAAAGATGTCTACAAGAGATACAAGTATAGATCCTAAGCTTATACAGAGCGCCAAGGAAGAATTTATGAAGCATGGCTTTTTAAAGGCAGAGCTTAAGGTAATCTGCGACAACGCAGGGGTGACAACAGGCGCGGTGTATAAGAGATATAAGGGAAAAGAGGAACTCTTTCAGGCGGTTGTAAAAGAAACGGTGGAAACACTTGATGAATTCATAGCAGTAAGAACAGATGTGGAGTTTTCGGAAATGACTGATGAAGAAGTCCGAAACACCTGGATTATGAACGAAGAGTATACACTTGATATGTTCAGAATGCTTTGGGAACTTCGGGATGATTTTGTTTTGCTTTTGGAGAAATCCGCAGGAACTGTTTATGAGAACTACGGACATGTTTTTTCTCACAAGATGACACATGCTTATTTCCAGTATTATGGCGAGGCGAGAAAAAGGGGAATTGCCAGCGCCGATATTTCCGAAGAGGAGATGCATGTTCTGTGCACGTCATTTTGGACGGCTATATATGAGCCGTTTGTTCACAACATGAGCTGGGAGAAGGTCAAGGAACACTGCAAAGTTCTGTGCAGGTTCTTTAGTTGGCTCGATGCTATCTTAATTAAATAAAAGTGTTTATAAGCCGTTTTAAGTCAAAACGGCTTAAAATAAGAATTAAAGTTAGCGGATGCTAACAGAAAGAGGAGAGGAGAATGTTTAAAAAGGTATCGCCTTACATAGGCAAGTACAAAAAGTATACTGTTTTGGCAGCTGTACTTATGTGTATCGGAATAATTGCAAATGTTGTTCCGTATTATTTTCTGTATCAGATCATTTCACCCCTTACAAGGGGAGAGCCTGTGAGTCTTCAGTTTGTGGTGACAAGGGTCCTTGCGGTACTCATATGCGAGCTTATCTATTCGGTAGCTTACACCCGGGGACTTATCTTTTCGCATTTCAGCGCATATAACACACTTAAGAATCTTAGGATTTCTCTGCAGGGAAAGCTTGAGAAGCAGCCCCTTGGCAATATAAGCGAGCTGGGAACAGGAAGGATCAAGAAGATCTTTACCGATGATATAGACCAGATAGAGATTCTTCTGGCTCATGCGATCCCTGAGGGTATTGCAAACATTTTCATACCACTTCTTATCATTGTCCTGCTGTTTGTTGCCGACTGGAGGATGGGGCTCCTTTCTCTGGTGCCGCTCATCGTTGGACTGTTTGCAATGGGAATGATGATGAAGGCCGGATTTGAGAAGATGAATGCTTACTATGAGTCCGCAGCCAAAATGAACAACACCATCATTGAGTATGTAAACGGAATGGAAGTGGTCAAGGTCTATAACAAGGACGGTGATTCATATAAGAAATTTGGAGAGGTGGTAAAGGGATACAGGGATTTCACCATCGCCTGGTACAAGGCATGCTGGCCTTGGATGGCTGCGTATTCAAGCATTTTGCCCTGCGTGGCGCTGCTTATAATTCCTGTCGGTTCAGCAATGGTTCTCTCGGGAGTGCTTACTCTCGATAAGCTGGTACTTGTGCTGTGTCTGTCTTTTGCTGTAGGACCCTCATTCCTTAAGGCTCTCAACTTTGCAGGAAAGTTTCCGCAGCTGGATTACAAGATCACAGAGCTTGAGAAACTCATGGAACATCCGCCTCTTAAAGAGGGTACTAATGGCTTTCAGGGGGCTGATCACGATGTGTCTTTTGAAGACGTGAGATTTGCTTATGAGGAAAAAGAGGTTCTTCATGGCATAAGCCTTACACTTAAGCAGGGAACGACGACGGCTCTTGTAGGTGAGTCGGGAAGCGGTAAATCAACCCTGGCAAAGCTCCTTGTTCATTACTATGACCTTGATGGTGGCTCGATAAAGGTTGGGGGCCAGGATATAACCGACATGTCTCTTGAAGCTTTGAACGATCAGGTGGCATTTGTTTCGCAGGAGCAGTTTCTTTTTAACACAACTCTTTATGACAACATTCTCATCGGCAAGCCTGATGCTACAAAAGAACAGGTTATGGAAGCAGCCGGGAGAGCTCAGTGTGAGGAGTTCCTTAAAAGGCTTCCTGATGGTATAGGCACCATGGCGGGAGATGGAGGAAAGCAGTTGTCCGGTGGTGAAAGACAGAGAATCTCTCTTGCCAGGGCTATCCTGAAGGATGCTCCGATCATCGTTCTGGATGAAGCGACAGCCTTCATGGATCCGGAAAATGAGGAGAAGCTCAATGCTGCACTTGATGAGATTATGAAAAACAAGACGGTACTTGTAATTGCTCACAGACTGTCAACCATAAAGAATGCAGATAAGATATGTGTTATCAAAGACGGTCAGTGTATTGCTGAAGGTACTCACAACAACCTGGTAATGTCCAGCCCTGAATACAGAAAGTTCTGGGAGGCTTCTGTCAGTGCCAGTGTTTGGAAGATAAAGGGGGCATAAGTAAGATGATCAGGATACTACACAGACTTATAGCGGTCACAGGAAAATATAAGGGAAGGATAAGGGCTTCCTATCTGACATCGTTTATAAAGGGCATTATGATGAAGATGCCACTTTTCATCAGCTTTTTCGTGATACAGACTTTAATGGAAAACGCAATGACTGGGGAAAAGTGCCTGATGTTTGGTATAATCATCGTTGGCAGTGTTATTTTGGAAGCAGTCTTAGAGCATATCACCAATGTGCTGCAGTCCGCCACGGGATATATGGTGTTTGCAGACTTGAGGCTCAGGCTCGGTGACCATTTGAGAAAGCTTCCCATGGGTTATTTTACAGAGGGAAACATAGGTAAGATCAGTTCGGTTCTTGCAACAGACATGATCTTTATTGAAGAAAACTGCATGGGTGTTTTGTCGGAGCTTGTAAGCTTCATTATTTCTCAGGCACTTATGATTCTCATGATGTTCTTTTTGGATTTCAGACTTGGGCTTCTCTCACTTGCAGTTACATGTGCGTTCATTGTTGTAGGCAATCTCATGCTGGGAGTAACCTTGAAGCATTCAGCCATCAAGCAGGAGAATTCGGAATCTCTTACCGAGGAAATCCTGGATTTTGCGGAGGGAATCGGGATCATCAAATCCTTCAACATGCTGGGCGAGAGGTCTAAGAGGCTTACTGATGAGTTCGAAAAGAACTGTAAAGAGAGCATAGATTTTGAGATAGCCTACAGTCCATGGGCAAGAGCACAGTACCTGACTTACGGAATCGGAACCAGTATGGTTCTTGCTCTTGCCGGGTTTTTATTCAGCAGTGGAGCGATGCCGGCTACCTACATGATCGGTGTAGTTCTTTTCCTGTTTGATCTGTTTGTTGCTATTAAGAACTACTACGGTCAGATGGCAAGACTTACGGTGACAGATGCGTCTCTTAACAGGATTGAAGAGGTATTTGAGGCAAAAGAGCTTGCGGATACCGGAAATGAACAATTGGGTAGCCGGGATGAAAGTGGCAGCACACCGGAGATTGAGTATAAGGATGTCAGCTTTGGCTATACGGACAAGGATGTACTGAAGAACGTTTCCTTCAAAGTCGGGAAGGGCGAGATGACAGCTCTTGTCGGGCCTTCGGGTGGAGGTAAATCAACCATAGCTTCACTCCTCGCAAGATTTTGGGATGTTAAGAGCGGACAGATTCTTGTCAGGGGAAAAGATATTAGAAACGTGCCCATAGGTAATCTCATGGATCAGATAAGCATGGTATTCCAGAGAGTATATCTTTT
This sequence comes from Lachnospiraceae bacterium, assembly GCA_024684675.1. Classification (GTDB taxonomy): domain Bacteria; phylum Bacillota; class Clostridia; order Lachnospirales; family Lachnospiraceae; genus VSOB01. Next base: position 11,062 of record JAIKWO010000106.1, on the reverse strand, counting down.
CCAGGATACAATTTATAACAACATAGCCATTTCAAGACCTGGCGCCACCAGAGAAGAAGTTGAGGATGCAGCAAGAAAAGCCCGCTGTTATGACTTTATCATGGAACTTCCTGAAGGGTTTGACACAGTGATTGGAGAAGGCGGAGCTTCTCTTTCGGGTGGTGAGAAACAGAGGATCTCAATCGCGCGATGCATCTTGAAGGATGCTCCTATCGTAATCCTTGACGAAGCAACTGCCAGCATTGATGCCGACAATGAGAGGGCAATCCAGGAGGCAATATCAGAGCTGTGTAAGGACAAGACGCTTCTTGTAATAGCTCACAGGCTTAAAACAATCAAAGATGCAGACCAGATTCTCGTAATATCCGATGGAGAAATCGTTGAGCGGGGAGATCACACATCACTCATGGGGCTTCATGGAACTTATGCAAATATGGTGTCTTTGCAAGCATCATAAAAACAGATAAGTTGATTACATTCCCGGTAGCATCCGATCTTTCGGCAGAAGCACTTGATCAGATCGATGCCAAGTGGTATGATGCGGAAATGCGAGAGGATGGTATAAAGAGTATTTTGAAGCTGGGGATGAGCCATTAACCCCGTCCCCAAGGGATCATTAGGAGAACGATGGACGAGAGACTTAAGAAACAACTCGACTTTTCATTAGAGGTCGACAAAGAAAAGAATATCTTCAGGCAGACGCATCTGTCCGGGCACGGCAGAAACGAGAATGATGCGGAGCATGCCTGGCACATGGCGCTGATGGCGTATCTTTTGAAAGAGTATGCCAACGAGCCCGTGGACATCTTAAAGGTTATGCTGATGTGCATCATCCATGATGTGGTAGAGATTGATGCCGGCGATACGTATGCCTATGATGCGGAAGCACTCAAGACGCAAAAAGAGCGGGAAGATCGGGCGAAGGAGAGGATCTTTTCTCTATTGCCTGATGACCAGAAGGCGGAGCTGATCGCGCTTTTTGATGAGTTTGAAGCATATGAGACGCCGGAGTCAAAATTTGCACATGCAATGGATAATCTGCAGCCGCTGCTTCTTAATAACAGCAACGGCGGTGCAGACTGGAGGGAACATGATGTTTCTTCCGATCAGGTCTATGGTAGGCAGAGCAAGACCAGGCTCGGCTCCGAGATCCTGTTCCGGGAAGTTGTGGATAAGCTGATTCGGGAGCACATGCAAAAGGGCAACATCAAAGAGTGACTGCTTCAGGCGTGAAGTTCGGCGATCTCATAGATTAGCGCCTCTGTTTTGTCCCATCCGAGGCAAGGGTCCGTGATGGACTTACCGTAACAGCCGCCTCCGGGCGCCTGCGCCCCGTCTTCGATATAGCTTTCAATCATGAAACCTTTCAGGATCTTTGCGATCCTTTCATCGTGTCTGGCCGAATGAAGGACCTCTTTGATGATCCGGCGCTGCTCGAACGGGTTCTTGTTGGAATTGCAGTGATTGGTGTCAACGATCAGTGACGGATTGCAAAGGTTCATTTCATCGTATATGTCGCAGAGTCTGACAAGATCTTCGTAATGGTAGTTCGGTTTCATCGCGCCATGCTGGTCGGTATATCCGCGGAGTATTGCGTGCGTATGCCGATTCCCGTCGGAATGCACCTGCCATCCGCGGTAGATGAAGGTATGTGCATTCTGCGCCGCGCTAATGGCGTTCATCATCACGCGGTAATCGCCGGAAGTGGGATTCTTCATTCCGACAGGCACACTGATCCCGCTTGAAGTCAGCCGGTGCTGCTGGTCCTCGACGGAACGCGCACCTACCGCAACATAGATCAGCAGATCGTCGAGATAAGCGTAGTTTTCCGTATACAGCATCTCATCTGCGCATGCAAAGCCGGTCTCCATCACAGCGCGCATATGAAGATGCCTGGTCGCCTCGATGCCTTTGAACAGATTCGGCTTTTCGGTAGGGTCGGGTTGGTGGAGCATTCCCTTATATCCTTCGGCATTGGTTCGCGGCTTGTTGGTGTAGATCCTCGGAACGATGAAGATCTTGTCCTTCACTTTTTCCTGTACCGGCACAAGCCTTTTGATATAGTCCAAAACGGATTCCTCATTATCTGCGGAACATGGACCGATGATCAGGATCAGCTTGTCGCTCCTTCCTTCAAAAATGGATACGAGCTCAGCTCTTCTTTTTTGGATCGTTTCATTCATCTTTGCTGTCAGCGGATACATCTCCTTCAGTTCCGCAGGTATTGCCAGCTGTCTTTCGTACATCATTCCCATGATTTTTCCTCCTCTTATTAAGCGCGTGATACGACTGCAAAAGTCGTGATGTTGTCATCGGCCTCGTTTATTTTTTCATCCAGCACTTTTAGTCCGTATCGTGCCGCAGTCTCGAGCGATGCGATGGCGGCAAATGACATATCCTGTCTGTCGATCACTTCCTGCGCGGCGACGGCGGTGTTGGTTGACGTGACGGTGCGATAGCCGTGCGATCTGATATAGGGTTCGCATTGTTCCAATGCTTTGGTCTGGCTGATCACAGTTTTGACGTCGCCGATCCTGCTCCCGCGAAGACCGACCAGGTTCTGTACGACCGGAAACGGATAGGTATCGACGATACGCAGATCGCCTTTTTTCAATAATTCCTGAACTTCCTTGACTTCGCCGGCGTAACTGTTTGTGATTGGAAGGACGGCTCTGTCACATTCGGCTCTGACTACGGCCTCGTATGCCTTTTTGAAATTTTCGAACGGGACATGCAGTTCATCAGGGAAAAGTCTGCGTGCGGCCATATAGGCAAAACAGCCTTCGATCCCGCTGTAAGCGATCTTGTACATAGATGATCTCTCCTTTGTGATAATAAAAAAGCGACCCGGATTTCTTTCCGGACCGCTGTAAGTTCATTTATGATATCCTGTGCATCACAAATTACCCTTACATCGGTCTGACGTAAAGGCAAAAAAGAAAAATGCACTTGTTGTAAGGATTGTTCTGTTCATGTCTGTAACATTAGCATGATTTTTTGCAGAAAGCAAGCTTTTTTATTCTTTACGAAAAAGGCGGCGTTGTATTTGGAGTGTTATCGCGCCGGATATTTACTTGACTATTGTAAAGCGTTTGAACATTGATAAAAGAGCATGGGACACAGTTTTTCCAAGTGTGGTATATTTAGGATGGCGAGCGTAATCATGATTCGCCGACTTGGTACCAAGGAGTTTTCGAATGACTGCATCAGATGTTGCAACTGAAAAGAAACCGGGAAAACTGTATGATATACATTGCCCGTCCTGCGGAGCGCCTGCACATTATGACATCAGAAAGCGCATGTATCATTGTAGCTACTGCGGCGGCACTGTTGGAATCAGTGCGGCGAAGAATGAGCGTAAAGGATTCCGTGATATCAGCAGGAAAAAAATGCGGAAAGCCATTAAAGATTTTCCCCTGCAGAAGGGCTCCTGTACAGGCTGTGGCGCGCAGGTGGTCTTTGCTGAGGGTGATGCGGTGGCGAACTGCGCTTTTTGTGGCAGGTCGCTTGTGAGAAAGGCGTTTGTGAATTCCGACGAGATACCGGAACTCATTGTACCCTTTGCGATCACGCATGAAGAGGCACAGGGTATTCTGGCCGATTGGTGTGACAAGAACAAGTATAAAAAAGAAGCGCAGGCCATCAGAAAAAAGACCGAAGATCTGAAGGGTTGTTATCTTCCCTATGAACTGGTCAGAGGGCCTGTGGAATGTAGCGTATTTCGTATAGAGGGCGGAAGCATCTATGAATGCGGCGGCTTTGTGGATCAGGTATTTATCAACTGCTCCAAGAAGCTCGATAACCAGCTTCTGGATGGGATGGAGCCGTATGATCTCGATGACCTCAAGGAATTCGAGTACTCTTACATCGCGGGACACCAGGTAAAGACGGTCGATATCTCCGAAGATGAGCTTGTAAGGCGCGTGGATGTCGAGGTTTCCGAGGATTACAAGCCTGCGATTCAGAAGACGCTGGAGACCAAGGCCGTAGGCGTCAAGGCTTACTGCAACGGCGTGCTGCGGATGCCTGTGCTTCTGCCGGCATACTATCTTGCTTTTGACGGATATATGGCTTCGGTGAACGGGCAGACAGGCAAGGTCAGCGTGCGCGCATATCAAGATTCAAAATATCTGCTCCTTCCGTGGTGGCTGAAAGCGATCCTAGCAACGATCGCGGGAACCGCGGGTGTGGCTCTGGGGCTGTTTGCCTTCGGCGCTGAGATAGATCTCATCTATGTTGCATCCGGGTGTCTGGCGCTGGTCCTTATTTTTGTCTTCTTTACAGCTTACAGCCAGCAGTATGAAGAGACGTACGGGCTGGAATACTACCGAAAGATCTTCACCTCGAAGGGCGGCGCATACATCCGGAAAGGAAAGCAGCTCGTTCAGGAGAAAAAGGAACGCGTAAAGCCTGTGACCAAGCCGGTATTCTTTATGAATATAAACGGACGGCAGGAAGAGGTGGAGCTTCGATTTACATCCGCTTTCAGAGTGATCAGGGCACTTATTATCGCATTTAGCGTTGTCTTTTTGCCGGTGATCTTTGCACTTATTATAAATGGATTTAACTTTTCGCAGCTTAATCTAGGCGGTTCCGCGGTTTGGTTTTGTCTGGCCGTGCCGCTTGCACCGTTTTTTCTTGTAAAATACGGCAGGATGGATATCTATGATAATCCGTGGATATACCTGATCATGGAGAATGGGAAAAAGAAGCGATATAAACCGAAGCGTGATTCGCAGGAAGTTCGGGAGATTATTGATTTTATCAAAGAGGAGTTCTTTAGGCCGCCGCTTTTGTGGGTGTCACTTCTCATGGTGCTTCTGTTTGGGACGATGGTGTATCTGACGGCGTTTGGGTTTATTGAGTGATATGAGGTGTAGAAAATGGCACAGAAATATAATCAGTTAAAACTTGAAAATCAGCTTTGTTTTCCCTTATATGCATGCGCACGGAAGATCGTGAACGCGTACAATCCGTACCTAAAGCCATTGGGTCTGACATACACACAGTACATCGTGTTTATGGTTCTTTGGGATAAAGAGAGTGTAAATGTGGGACAACTCGGCGAGATCCTGCATTTGGATGCCGGTACGCTGACGCCGCTTCTGAAAAGGTTGGAGAAGGAAGGTTATGTGACAAGACGGCGTTCCGATGAGGATGAGAGGATCACGTTGATTAGCATCACTAAGAAGGGGGATGCGCTGAAAGAACAGTGTAAAGATATCCCGCTTAAGCTATCGGCAAGCGGATCGCCGCTTAATGAGGAGGAAGCCAAAAATCTGTATGGGTTGTTGTATAAGTTTTTGGATAACTGATCGCAAAAGGCGAAAGGCGAGTATTGGAAGAATACGCTGGAAGGCGGTGATGCGAGATGATCATGAATACCGGGCAGCGGACGGATATCCCTGCGTTCTATTCCGAATGGTTTGCGAACAGGCTGAAAGAGGGATTTGTCTGCGTGCGCAATCCGTACAATCCGAAGCAGGTGAGTCGGTATCGCCTGGACCCGGCTGTCGTTGATGTGATCGGGTTCTGCACCAAGAATCCGGCACCTATGTTTCGCTACATGGACCTGCTTAAAGACTATGGGCAGTACTGGTTCGTTACGATCACGCCGTATGGGCGGGACATCGAACCGAATGTGCCGGACAAGCATCAGTTGCTGGAGGATTTTAAGACGCTTTCCGATCTGGTAGGAAGCAAATCCGTCGGATGGCGATACGATCCGGTATTTCTGTCGGATCGCTATACGGAAGAATATCATATTCACGCATATGAGCAGATCGCGGGCGCGCTTGACGGTTATACCGAAACATCCGTGATCAGTTTTATCGATCTCTACCCCAAGGTTCGACGTAATTTTCCTGAAGCGAAGGAAGTGGAGAAGGAACAAAGAATCCGGCTGGGGAAGGCTTTTATCAAGATCGCGTCGGCGCATGGGATGACGGTCAAGCCCTGCGCCGAGGGTGATGAGCTTGCCGCGTACGGTGCTGACTGCAGCGGGTGCATGCGCATCAGTGATTATGAGAAGGCGATTGGCAAGAAGCTCGTGGCGCCTAAGCGGAAAGGTGCAAGGGCGGCGTGCGCATGCTACCTTTCCTGTGACATCGGTGCGTACAATACCTGCAGGCACCTGTGCAGGTACTGCTATGCAAACGCGGAGGCGGAGACTGTGATGGAACAGAGCGGCCTGCATGATCCGCGATCGCCGTTCCTGATCGGTAATTATAAAGAAGATGATCAGATCCATGATGTGCCGCAAAAGTCGTGGATCGATGAACAGATGACGTTGCCTTTGGGGACGGAATGACCGCCCTGAAGGCTTTTTTTATGGCGTTTGAGGAATTTTTTAAAAAAGGTCTTGACGAGAATATATTTGACGAAATATAATATGACAAAAGATACCCAGTGGGGGATTGAAGAAAAGAACTTTACAGACTGTTATATAGATTTAGGTTAAGTGAAAAGGAGGACGAAACATGATCTACGATTACACACTGAAAACAGGAAAAGGCGAAGATTTGAATCTTTCGGATTATAAGGGCAAGGTGATCCTTGTTGTCAATACCGCTACAGGATGTGGCTTCACACCGCAGTATGAGCCTATCGAGCAGCTCTACCGCGATTATCACGAGAAGGGGCTGGAGATCCTTGACATTCCCTGCAACCAGTTTGGCGGGCAGGCGCCGGGATCGGATGATGAGATCCATGAGTTCTGCACCATGCATTTCAACACAACTTTTCCCCAGATGAAGAAGGCTGACGTGAACGGCCCCGATGAGCTGCCGATTTATACCTGGCTGAAATCCCAGAAGGGGTTTGAAGGCTTTGGTGAGCATCCGTTCAAGGCGCCTTTGGAAGAGATGTTTGCAAAGGCCGATCCCGATTGGGACAAGAAGCCGGACATCAAATGGAACTTCACCAAGTTCGTGATCGACAGGGACGGTAATGTTGTGGCACGCTTCGAGCCTACAACCGACGTCGACGAAGTCGAGAAGTGCATTCAGGCCCTGCTGTAAATGATCCCTTGGGGACGGGGTTCGTGGTCCATTTTTGCATTTTGGTCCCTTGGGGACGGAGTTGAGGGACCATTTTTGTCGACATAAGTACGTGCAACTGTTTATAATAGGCTTAAGAAAAGATCAGGCTTGAAAGGAAAGCGATATGTCAGGAAAAAATGAGCCACAAACCCCGTCCCCAAGAGCTCAAATCGCGGTGGTGTTCCCGGGGATCGGGTACCATAAGGATAAGCCGCTGCTGTATTATGCGACAAAACTGGTGCAGGCAGCAGGCTATGATGTGATCCATATTGAATACCATGATATGCCGCAGAAGATCAGGGGTAATGCTGAAATGATGAAAAAAGCTGCCCTTCTTGCGATCGAGCAGACAGAAGAGCAGCTGAAAGCTGTGAAGTTTTCGGATTACGAAAAGGTGCTCCTTGTTGGAAAGAGTATCGGAACGGTTGTGCTGGCCAAGTATGCGTCCGACCATAACCTGAATGCAAAGCAGGTGTGGTATACGCCTGTGGAAGCGACGTTTTCGTATCCGGGTGAGGATGTGATCGCATTCATCGGCGATGCCGATCCCTGGTCGGATGTGAGTGTCGTGAAGGAGAAGGCCGCATCCCTTGGCATCTCGCTTCATTCGTATCCGGATTGCAACCATTCGCTGGAGACCGGCGATGTCAACACGGACACACGTATCATCCATGAGGTGATGGGACTGACGGAGAGATTTTTGGACCCTCGGGGACGGGGTTGAAGGGCCATTTTCATGTATTTTGCAAAAATGAGCCCTGAACCCCAGGGGTTCATTTTTTATGTCAGATTGTGCTTAAGCTGCACGATCTCTTCGTCTGTGAGGCCGATGCTCTGCAGGTATTCGGTAGCTTTTGCACTTAGATCCGTGCTACGGAGATCCTCTGCGTTAAATACGTGCTTTAGATTCTTTTCGAGATTGCCGGTCAGGATCTTCTGATAACGTTCGTCTTCCGGCGTGATCCCATAATAGTTATAGAAAGTCGTCATATAATCGGCGGCAACTTCATCGTAGCTTGCGCCCATCAGGCATTCCAGGAGCGCAACGACGTAGCCGGCTCTGTCTTTTCCCTCAGTACAATGAATAAGATAAACACCGGGTTTGAGCAGGAAGTATCTGAGTCCCTGCGCCAGCTTCTGCTTGAAATCGTCTGCTTCGACGTCAACACCCATGTTGAGGGCGATAAAATGCTGCTGTGAAGCGTATGTTGCATAGACTCTCGGATAAGAAGCGAATGTGTCCGGATCGTCTGCAAGATTCATAATTGTTGTGATTTTGGCTTTCCGGATAGCTTCATCCGCATAGGTGTTCCTGTTGTACTCAGGATTAACGGGGGACGCAGAGCGGTAAAGCTTTCCAAGCCCTATTCCGGTGGTCCTTACTTCCCTGAAATTTGCAAACTGTGCATCAGACAGATTGAGATAATCTTCTCTGTTCTTGGTATAACTGATCTGATGCAAGAGGTATTCGCCGTAGTATCCGCCCTTTTCATCCATGGAAACAGATACTTTGACCTTGGTTGTCACACCGTCTGCCGGCTGCCATGTCACAGAATTGTCCGCGGCCGTAATCTTTGTGGCGATGCCGTAGGTGGTGGCAAAGTCCTTCATGTTGATCGCAAGCTGGACATATTCATCTGTCTGTCTTGCAAAAATTGCGGCAGTGCCGGTATCCACGTCGGAGTAGTTGCTGCAAAGCGGTAGCTGCAGTTTTTGATCTAAAAAGCTTACGTTTAGCACATCGCCGTATTCATAGCCGGATGAGAAAAGTTCTTGGCACGGAAGGTCGAGAACCACATTTCCGTACTTCTGAATGTTCTCCACAGCGGCAGTCGTCTTGATGGCGTTGTTCTCAGCCTTGCGCGCCTGCACCGGAAGGATGAGTGACATGGCCAGGACGACTGAGAGTAGAACTGATAATCCCTTAGTTTTTTTCATAGACTTTCTCCTATAAAATGGTCCCCAAGGGACCATTCAAGTCCTATCATATGTCCTCACCTTTATAGTTTGATAAGATTCATTACCAGTGTTGTCATGATATCTTTTTCTCTTGGGTCTGACTCTGCGATCATGAGAGTAATGGCCACTAGCGCGCTGTCGCTTATTACCTTTTGGCCATCCTTGAACAAAGCATTATTGCGATTCAGGAATTCGAGGAACAAGGAAGCCGCTATTCGCTTGCATCCGTCTGCGAAAGGATGATCCTTTATCATAAAGTATAAGAGATTGGCTGCTTTCTCTTCCAATGATGGATAAACATCCCCGCCGAATACACTTTGATAAACAGCGGTATCCCTTCCACTTTTCCGGCTTCTTTTTCGACTCCGAAGACATCGGATTTGAATGTATCTTCCATGCTGTCGACCATCATCCTGCAATCGTCATATGTGATACGATATACAGGACTCTCACCGTCCGGCTTATCCAAAGTCTGGTGATCATATTGATTAAGGAGCGTTAGTGCCTTTGTATATTGTGTTACCGCTTTGAGCACATCTTCGCCGTCTATCTCCAGAATGGAAGAAAGCATTTTTGATTGAATTTCGACTGTTTTCTGACTGTTTTTTCGTCTCGTTCAAATAATAAAGCCATTTGATTGGCGCTAAGCCATACTGTTTCGCCGTCTGTTGAAACCGGTATTTCTACTTTCTTATCTTCTGTCTCGAATAGTATAATTTCGTTAACCTTATTCATTCTCATTCTCCACCCAAGTCCTTCTCATCGAGTCCATTTTCAGCCAACTGTTTCTGCATCTGAATATAATATGTCAGCAATCGGAGCACATACGGAGGCGCATTCCGGTGCCCCAATTCCCATTCTGTCATGGTTCTGTAGGGAATATCAAACTTCTTACAGAATTCCTTGCGGTTTAATCCCGTTGATTCTCTAAGTTCCTTCATCTTACTGCTAAAAGTCTTATTCAGCATAGCTGTCCCCTTCAAAACAATTACTCATTGTGTAAACAATATCACATCTCATCACTTTACGCAATGTGTAATTCGAAAATAAGCCCCTAACCCCGTCCCCAAGGGACCATTTCCGCACGCAATATGATATGATGGAAGCACAGGAAAGGAGGTCAGCCATGAGTTCTATTGAAATTCGCAAGATTGGAATTACGCAGCTCGATACGGACGCGGTGGTAAATGCAGCCAACACAGGCCTGTGGGAGGGCGGCGGCGTATGCGGCTTCATATTCCGCGATGCAGGATCGAAGGAGATGACCGAGGCCTGCCAGAAGATCGGACATTGCGATGAAGGTTCTGCTGTGATCACGCCCGGCTTCAGACTCCCTGCAAAGCACGTAATCCATGCAGTCGGCCCGCGGTGGTCCGGCGGAGAGCATGGCGAGCCGCAGCTTCTGTACAGCGCATATAAGCAGTCGCTTCTTCTGGCAAAAGAAAACGGTCTTCACTCAATCGGCTTCCCGCTGATCTCTGCGGGCATATTCGGCTATCCGGTGGATAAGGCATGGAGAAAAGCGATTCAGGCCTGCAACGACTTCATCCGGGACAATCCCGACTATGAGATCAAGATTGTTTTTGCTGTACTGGATGACGAGATCCTTGCGATTGGAGAACAGACCCACAGGGATATCACTGAAAAATGAACCCCGTCCCCAAGGGACCAAAATAGAGGAGTAGAAAATATGTCTCAGATAGATGATATGATCGAAATGATCAATGCACAGATGGAATCAGGCGTCGGCCGCCTGAAGGTTCGTTCCACCGACGAGCTGCTTGCCGGTGATTATGAGAAAACGTACCACCACGGGCGGTGCGATGTCGGCTCGCCATGGGCGAACGGGACCGTGACGAACTGCGATGCGATCGACACACCCCTGCCCGACGACGAGGAAAAATGAGCCTTTGGGGACGGGGTCAATGTCATTTAGATAGTAAAAGATTTAAGAATAGTGTATCATTTAAAGCATGATAATTCCAAACATAATACAGCCAGTTCTCGGGTTTACGGTCAAAAATTCTATTTTTGAAAAAGGCAAACAGACAGTCTGTGGGGAC
>JAIKWO010000058.1 GCA_024684675.1 Lachnospiraceae bacterium | reverse complement strand
GCACCTATGAACATGAGTAAAAGCAGAACGGCTTTTGCATTCTCGTGCCAGGTGTCAAAATCAGTGGTGACGAAACCGGTCGTTGTGATAATGGATGCGACCTGAAAAGCAGCCTGTCGCAAACCGTTCTCAAACGTTCCGTACATGTCGCGTATATGGAGGAAGACGATTCCGATCGATACTGCAATGATCAGAAGGTAGTAGCGCACCTCTTCCATGCGGATCGCTTTTTTGAATTTGCCAAAAAGGATCAGGTAGTAGCAGTTAAAGTTGACTCCGAACAGGATCATGAAAACGGTGATCACCCACTGTTGATATGCTGTGGCGCCTGCAAGACTGTCGTTCTTGATTGCGAAACCGCCGGTTCCGGCCGTACCGAATGCGAGTGTGATGCTTTCAAAAAGGGGCATGCCACCGCATACAAGAAGGACCATCTCCAGGATCGTCATGGCAAAATAGATGCCGTAAAGGATTGCAGCTGTCGAGCGGATTTTGGGTACCAGCTTTTCAACGGAAGGTCCCGGGCTCTCCGCACGCATCAGATTCATATCGGAACCGCCGCTTAAGGAAACGATCGCAAGGAGAAAGACGAGTACGCCCATGCCGCCGACCCAGTGCGTGAAGCTGCGCCACATCAAAGAGGTGTGAGAGAGTGCCTCGATGTCGGGCAGGATGGAAGTTCCGGTTGTGGTAAAGCCGGAAACTGTCTCAAACAGCGCGTCTGTAAAGGTCGGAATCTCGCCGGTCAGAACGAACGGGAGACATCCGAAAAGACTTAAAAAGATCCAGGAAAGCGCAGTGGCTACGCAGCCTTCCTTCAGATAAAATACGGTATTCTTGGGTTTTTTAAAACTCATCAGAAGACCGATCACAAGGCAGATCGCTGCCACAAGAAGATACATCAGTCCCTGATGCTCGCGGTAGATCAAGGCTGTTAGGCAGGGGAGCAGCAAGAGCGCTGCCTCGACCCTTAAGATCTGCCCGAGGATATAACGGATCATGGTATTGTTCATGGTTAATGCCTTTTTGTTCTTAAAATATCACGAATATCTTTGAAGCCGCTATGCGTCGTAACGATCATAACGGTATCACCCGGCATGATGCAGTCCAAACCGCCGGGGATGATGATCTTGCCGTTTCGGTTGATGAACGAGATCAGCAGCTCTTTATGAAGCGGAAGATCCTTAAGCGGGATGTTCGTTACTTCCGATTCACTCTTGACGCGGAATTCGATCGCTTCTACCTTGGAATCAAACATATGATAAAGCGTTTCTACGTTGCTTCCGATCGATGCTTTACGAGCGCGAACATAGGCGATGATCGCTTCTGTTGTAATAAACCTGGGGTAGATCACGCTGCCTAAGTCGAGGCTGGAAACAGCATCCGTAAAGTTGATGCGGTTGATCTTGGTGATGACTTTTGCTTTGCTGACTTTACGCGCATGAAGCGTCAGCATGATATTCTCTTCGTCGATTCCTGTCAGGGGAACGAATGCCTCAACGGATTCAAGCCCCTCCTCTTTAAGGAGATCCGCATCCGTGCCGTCGCCATGGATGATGATGGCTTTGGGGAGCATGATGCTGAGCTCTTCGCAGCGCGCCTTGTCACTTTCAATGATCTTCACATCGATCCCCGCGCGGATTAGTCTCGCTGCCAGATAGTACGCCGCTTTACCGCCTCCGATGATCATGCAGTTCTTGACCTGATTGGACGGGATACCGATCTCTTTGAAAAAACGGCGCCCCTCTGCACGCGGTGCCACGAATGAAACGATATCGCCCGCTTCCAATTGGAAATCACCGGACGGAATGAACACTTCCTTATCACGCTCGATCGCACAGATCAGGAAATCATGCCCCGCGGTACGCGCCATATTAAAAAGCGTCTTGCCGACCAGCATATTGCCTTCGGGTATTTTGAATTTGATCATCTCGGCTTGGCCATGTGCAAAAGCGTTGACCTCAAGTGCATTAGGCATATAGAGGATGCGTGCCGCTTCCTTTGCCGCTTCCATCTCCGGATTGATGATCATGGCAAGACCGAGCTTCTCACGAAGATAGTTCACTTCTTTGCTGTAGTCGGGTGTGCGGACTCTTGCAATGGTCGCGCAGCCACTGACCTGCTTTGCGATCGTGCAGCAGAGGAGATTCAACTCGTCAGATTCCGTAACCGCGATCAGAAGATCCGTGTTGTGAATGCCGGCATCGTCCTGAACGGAATAGCTTGCACCGTTCCCGACAACACCCATAATGTCGTATAGATTGGAAATCGCCTGTACGGCGGATGCATCTTTATCGATGATCGTAACATCATGGCCTTCCTTGCAAAGCTGCTCGGTGATCGTATTTCCGACTTTGCCGCATCCGACGATGATGATGCGAAGACCGCTCTTGTCGTCTTTTTTAGAAAACATAGTGCCCCCTTTATTAAACACATAACCAATATACCATCATATTAGGAAAAAAGCATTAAGAAGAATGTAGCTTAAGTTGAACATATGTCACAGTATTTAGGGGTGAAATTTTGGATAATCTGACGATTTTGGAAAGTGACAGATTGCATTTATTGACATACAAGCAATGAAAAAATATAATGTACTTGTGGGTATTTCAATATCGTTAAAAAAGAGAATAATCCGCTTGAGAACAAGAGAAGGCAGGAAAACAACATAGACGTTGTTGTTAGTTCCATGCCTTATTTTTTTAAGTAAAAATCTTTTTAACGAATGGAAATACGGCATAAAACTTGTTTTAAAGAGGTTTCACGCTGACCTGTTTAAAACCACACCACTTTACAAGGGGGAATAAAAATGAAAAAGTTTTTATCTGTAACTCTTAGCGTTGTTATGGTAGCTGCGATGCTCGCAGGCTGCGGTAACAAAGAAGAAGCTCCTGCAGCAGCAGCTCCCGCACAGGAAGCAGCAGCACCCGCAGCAGCAGAAGCAGCACCGGCAGCTGACGCGGCAGCACCGGCATCCGATTACAAGCTTGAAATGAAACTGAGCCAC
>JAIKWO010000180.1 GCA_024684675.1 Lachnospiraceae bacterium | reverse complement strand
AAAAGAGTACCCGAACATCCAGGTATCGATCAGGTGCCAGTCCAGTTACGAGACCATCAAGGCACTTGAAGACGGCAGCATCGACATCGGTCTTATCGGCGAGACCGGCAGGATCGGCAGCCTCCTGTTCCATCCGATCTCGGAGATCGAGGATATTTTTATCGCAACTAACGCATATATGAAGACGCTTCAGGCAAGAGACGGATATAATCAGAAGAATCCGCTTGCTCTTGCGAATCTGATCCTGCCTGATCAGGATAATTTAAGCCGCCGCTATGTGGATCGCTATCTTGACCCCGGTCTCATTGATGAAAACCGCCTGATCGAAGTATCGACGATGGATCTTGTGATCGAATTTGCCAAGAACGGACTGGGCATCGGCTGCGTGATCGGCGATTTCGTAAAAAAAGAACTGGCCGGCGGCGAACTGGTGCGCATCCATACCGATATGAATTTCCCGAAACGCAAGATCGGATTTGCCTACAGAAAGGAATCTTCCGCAAACAAATCCGCTCTCGCTTTTCTCTCATTTATGAAGGTTTAAACTATATAATCTTCATCGATGCATCTTTGATATGGCAATAGAGGGTGTCGTCGCCTGCTTCACGGTAGGTCTCGAATGTGCCCTCTACAAGAACGTCCGTGCCCTCTTCCGGGTAATCCGCGCGCTTCTTACTTCCGTCGCCCCAAACAAATTCCATGCCCTGCTGACAGCACGCCATTGCATCCGCGATAATGACAAAATAGTAATCGCTGTCCGTCTCGTCAAAATGAGCGGCAGAGAAAACACCTTCCATTCGCACTTTCTTACCTTCATACGTCGAAGGTTCCCGCATCATCTGAAAGACGGTTGCATAAACCATGTCACTCCCCATGTCGGTGAGATCGATCATTTCGCCCTCCGTAGCGCTTTTCATCGCATCTTCCAACGATTGCTCCGAAGACTGAACTGCATATCCGTCGGGCATTTCCGTTTCGGTCAAAATATCCGCTTCCGTTTCGGATGTTCCCGGCGTTTCATCCACGGGCGCTCTTGCTTCATCCACGTTTGCAAACACTTCATCAACTGTTTTTGCGCCTTTGGCGTTTTCAGACTGCGTACCGGCGCAGCCTGCACAGCCCATCACAAGTGCAAAAATTAACAGTACCGAAAGCAAGTACTTTTTTCTCATCTTCTATGCCTCCCGATCAATGCGCAAATACCATACAGCAGGATATCCATCATCACGATCGTGGAACCGACCGGTGTCGATGCAAGGATCGAAACAAGAAGCCCCAAGATCGCACAGATCACAGACATTACACCCGACAGGATCACAACGCGTCTGTATCCGTCCGTCACCTGCATCGCCGAAAGCGCCGGAAATACAACAAGCGCCGAGATCAAAAGCGATCCGACAAGGTTCATACCAAGGACAATGATCACGGAAATGATGACTGCGACAAGCAGATTGTACCCATCCGCATTCATACCGGCGCAGCGTGCAAAATCCTCATCAAATGTCACCGCAAAAATTCGATTGTAATACAGAACGAAAAGACCGATCACCAGAACTGACAGCACAATGCAAAGGATCACTTCAAACATCGTAAGCGTCAAAATAGAGGTTGAGCCAAACAGTGTTGAGCAGACATCCCCTGAGACGTTGGCAGATGCTGAGAAAACATTCATCAGCATATAGCCGAATGCCAAGGCACCGACGGACAGCATCGCGATCGCAGCATCACCCTTGACGCGCGCCCGCTTTCCCGTTCGAAGGAGCAGGATTGCGGAAAATATCGTGACCGGCATGACAAGCAGCGTATCACTTACCATATGCAGCACTGTCGCAACGCACATTGCCCCAAACGCCACATGCGAAAGTCCGTCTCCGATAAACGAGTAACGCTTCAATACAAGCGTGACACCGAGAAGCGACGAGCAAAGCGCAATGAGCGTGCCGACAATAAAAGCATATCGAACAAACGGAAAATCAAGATAATACAAAAGTTCACTCATTTTGTTTTCTCCCCGCCAAACTGTCCGTTTCCAAGAGTCACGATCTTGCCCGCATAACGCGCAACCGCTGCCATATCATGACTGACCATCATGATCGTCTGACCGGACGCATTTAAGTCGCGCACAAGCGAATAGAGCTCTTCCGTCGCAACCGCATCAAGGCCTGCCGTCGGTTCATCGAGCACCAAAAGTTCCTTTTCAAATGCCAGTGTCCGGGCGAGCAGAACACGTTGTTTCTGACCGCCCGACAGTTTTGTGAAGTTCTTTTTTGCAATCGCTGTAATGCCAAATCGTTCCATGCTTGCCAAAGCCGCTGTTTTTTCCTTTTTTCCGTAAAACGGGCGGCTCCCCATCGAAGGAAGCATTCCGGATAATACGATCTCACGAACGGTCGCCGGAAAATCTTCGCGGATCGCCGTCATCTG
>JAIKWO010000151.1 GCA_024684675.1 Lachnospiraceae bacterium | reverse complement strand
TCTGTTTGCCTTTTTCAAAAATAGAATTTTTGACCGTAAACCCGAGAACTGGCTGTATTATGTTTGGAATTATCATGCTTTAAATGATACACTATTCTTAAATCTTTTACTATCTAAATGACATTGGGACGGGGTTCGTGGCTCATTTTCTCAAAACAGAAAACGCTCCCATTCCTTGAAGATCAGGTCCGGGGCAAGTGTCTTCGAAAATTCGTGCCCTGCTTTAGCAAGGCGCTCCGCAAGCTTATGGTCTGTCCAGATGCGGAGCATGGCATCCGCCATCTCCCGCGGATCATTCACATGAACCATTAACCCCGTCCCCCCGTGGCTCACCAGGGAGCGGGCACCGCCGCTCGGGCAGTCGGTCGCAACAACCGGGATTGACATCGCCATTGCTTCCGCAACAGCATTGGGCATGCCCTCATAGTCAGATGAGAGGACAAAAAGGCGCGCGCCCTTAATCTTCTCTGCAACGCCGCGCGTATCGCCCGGAAGCTCCACGTGGTCTTCGATCCCCAGGGATTTAACCTGAGCCTTAATTTCATTCATGCAATCGCCGTCGCCATAGATAATGAGTTTGGGAACTGCAGACTTTTTCAATTCAGTATAAGCAGACTCGTTAGAGGATAAGGCATTCTCCGAATTTGATAAAATAGCAGAATCTGTCTCCGCGCTACGAATCTGATTTAAGAACAGAGAAAACGCCTCCACAAGCAACTTGTGATTCTTCACACGATCCATGCGGCCGACCGTAATGATCTCATCACGTCTGTTCTCATACGGATCAAACGGAACCACGTATTCCGGCGACAGCGGATTCAGCAGGATCTTCGACTTTCGCTGCACGCTCTTTGGAAAGAAAGAGGCAGCCTCCGCGGTCTGGAAGGCGGCGCCTTTCGCTGCGCGAAAGGCGAAGCGCGCCAGCGTACGCGCCATCACGCCCTTATATTCTCTCGCAGGCGCGCTGCGCACGGACACGAAGACATCCGTCTTCGTGCCGAGCGCCGCCATGATCGCCCGGATGTTCGTTTTCCCAATAAACGCTAAGCACACATCCGCATGCACTTCTTTGAAAAGTGCCCGGAGCTGCCACACGCGCGCAAACAGATTCTTCACGCGCCCGATGGGGCCATGGCAGGGCGGCATCGTCAATACGCGCTTTTCGATCTTGTCGGAGAGAGGATACAAGCCCTCGTCTTCTTCAAGTGTTGCAAGGATCACGCGATAGCCGCGCTCTGCAAACCAGCTCGCAAGATTCGCCATCACGCGCTCCGCACCGCCGCGCGTTAAGCTCGCGATATAACACACCAGTGTTTTTTGCGGTTTCAGTGCATCCAATTGAATAGTTTCCACTCCAGTTTTTTTAAGAGGACGCCGATGCCGCAATGCCTGTGCAGGATATCGATGACCTCATAGTCGTCATTTCGATTGTAGGTATGGATCCCGATCGGGTTTACATCTCCAAGCAGGATTTCATCCGGCGTAATCTTTCGAACGGTATGCTCTTCAAAGCCCGTTTCATCCAGCTTCTCGATCTCCTTTACCAGAAGACCGCCACCATAGCGTTCACCGCAATCCTGACAGATCCGATAAAGCTTCCCATCTGATTCTACGATGCTACCGCCGCAACGATCCTCGCTTGAATCCTCGGCCTTCAAGATGCAGGTCACATCTGACACAGCAAGCTTATCTTCAGGCAAAAGGCACCTGAACACCTCGTTATGATGATCCACATACGAGAAGAAGTACCCCTCGCCGGGCTTCTTGCAATAGAACGTTGTATCGACCGCATTCAGCGTAAAAAGCGGTTCGATCAGCTGCCATACATCCGGAAAGCGCATGCATTTGTAGAGCCTTACTTCGCCCGCACCGCGCGTCTCCGGAATCAGATAGGTATAGCGCCCATATTGAAAGATCTGCGGATACGATAAGTGAAAATCCTCCGACAGGACGATATGCGGCTTCTCCGTCGGTATATCAAGATTCCGGCACCAGAGCGTTCCCTTCATGTCCGTCAGATTCTGCCTCTCATAAAACAGATACGTGCAGTTATGATAACGATAGAGAAACGGATCCGCAAACGAGACATATTTGGGACTTTTCACTTTCGTAAAGCCCGTCACGGTTTTTTCTTTCAGAAGATCGATCCCGTTATGACGCTTCCTGTATGCGATTGTCCAGTATTCACAGGTCATCGCCCTGCGGATCCGGTCACCCAATTTGCTCATATTGCTTTACCATCTCGCGGATATCAAACCCTTTTTCCGCAAAAAGCTGCTCGTTCGGTCGCTTGCGCCTAAGCGCCGAAAGCCGCACGATCTCCTCCGCCCATGACGCCGGATTCTCATCAAGAGACATTCTGACAACACCGTCCGTCACATTTACATCATCCGTGATCACGTCACTCACAAGGCACGGAAGACCCGCGCACTGCGCTTCCACCATCGCGATCGGAAGCCCCTCATATTTGGAAGGGAAAAGGAATACATCCAGTCCCTGCAAAAGTTCCGCCGTATCAGTCCGTACGCCAAGAAGCTTTACATCATTTTCAAGACCCAGCTCCGCGATCTTTGCCTCGATCGGCTCGCGCATTGCACCGTCCCCTATGAAGACCATCAGCGGCTTTTGGAGCTTCCTCATCTTGCAGGTCGCGATCAGTTCCTTCATGATATCCAGCATGAACAGATGGTTCTTAACAGGGAGTAGGTTCCCGACATGCCCGATCACAAGCTTATCGCCCCATGCTTCCTTGGCGCGAATATCCAGGCGCCTTGATAATTCGTAGGCAAAATCATCCAGTCGGATCGCATTGATGATCACGCGATACGGCTTCTTGCCATAGAGCCATTCGCCTGCCTTGGGACTGCAGGCATATCGGTCCGTGCAGACGAAGTTCAACAGCGGCTGAAAAAGCTTGTGCATCCGCACATTTGGTGTATCCGTCGAATGCGAGTGCGCGATTCGCGTTTTCGCACCACCAAGCCATGCCGCCAGTAGGTCAAGCGCCACCGTTGCCGTATCGGTATGACGGAAGACGATCTTATAGCCGTTCTCGCGAACGACTTTTCGGATCTCACAGAAATTCTTC
>JAIKWO010000148.1 GCA_024684675.1 Lachnospiraceae bacterium | reverse complement strand
TTCATACAGTTTGCTCCTTTCATTCATTATTGTCTGATATTTTTTTAGTATATGAAGAGAGTATAGTCTATTATCCTCCCATTAGTCAATTGTGGAATAAATACAAATCCGCCGGATGACTTTTGGTCAATCCGACGGATTTTCTCGATTACATACCTTTTCCAAAGGTTCATGCATTATTTCAACAGGCTTTGAAACTCTTCCGAAACAACTTCATCACTTACTGGAAATTCCTTCTCAGCCTTGCCTGGTATACGGGATCCTGCTTCATCTCGAATTTGTTCTCGAACATCGCATATTCTGCCTCGGCGAAAACATCCGCAAGGTCTTCTTCGACGTTCTCCTTCATCATGATGCCGACTGCCACGGACGGGCTTAAGATCGGATCATTGTATTCTTTGCAACGCTTCTGTACACGGTCACAGTAATCCCTTGCTTCGCCTTCTTCCGGCATCGGGATCATGATGTAGAATACATCGCCATCCACGCGACCAAGTACATATTCGTCCTTTGCTTCTTCTTTTAATATGTGTGCGATCACGCGGATCAGGCGATCACTCTCCTCATCGCCATAATGATCGTTCACAAACTTCCAGTCGTTGATGTTCGCTTCGATCGCCGCAACGGGCGCTGTCTTCGAACTGTCAAGTCCGTGCATGCGCTCATTGAAATAATTCTTATTATAGAGACCCGTCAGGACGTCTTCCTTGTCTCCGTGAAGCTGACGTTGCTTCTCCGCCTCCCATGTAACGCTCATCTCGTCAATATAAACGGCGCGTTCACGATTTGCGTATGTCGCCTCTCCCAGTGATTCCCACATCACTACAAGGCTCTCCAGCGAACTGTCTGCGACCTCTTCCATGCCTTCGAAGACCTCGTCCTTCTTTACATAGACATGTCCGATCGTACGATTCTGTACGCGAACCTTGCGCCCCGGTTCACCCACAACATCCGGGGTAAAGTCGGTAAAATTGCCAACGGATGCCATTTTCTCACCATGACGCTCTGTCAGAAGGATCTTTAAACCTGTCAGTTTGTTCAGATGCTTGATCTGCTCCATCAGGTCTTCTACATGATAAAGATTTTCCAAACTGTAATTCTTGATGTTCTCTTTTAAACGCTTGTCCAAAGGGACTGAACCATAACCCATATGCTATACTACCCTCTCTCTGTAACCTATACCCTAATTTAGTATAACTTTTTTGTGTTTTCTTGTCGAGTTGAATCGAAAAATTTGTAAGTTTTCCGCATATTCTTTTTGCACAGAATCGAAAACATTTCATCACATATGGAAAAAAAGCCTGCAAAATGCTATAGTTAAATTGTACAGTCTGCCGCCGGCAGATAAAAAACGATCAGGAGGAATAGTATATGTTTTGTTCAAAATGCGGAGCAAACATCCCCGACGGGACAAGATTTTGTCCTACTTGTGGCGCAAATCTGACAGGTGAGAACATCAACAACCATGTTAACAACTTTGTCAACAATGCAAACAGCACAATCAACAATATGGAAGGACAGCTCGGTGACGCGATCAACGATGTAAAGCAGTCATTCAACGGTCAGCAGGGTGGCAGCTATGATATCGGCGAGAGACTGCAGACAGACAGAAGCCTTTTGATGTACATTCTGCTGAGCATCATTACATGCGGTATTTACAGCTACTACTTTGTTTACAAGATGGCACACGATGTAAATATTGCATGCGAAGGTGACGGCGCGGGAACAGGCGGTCTTGTAGCGTACATCCTTCTTTCCTTTATCACATGCGGTTTCTACTCCATTTACTGGGAGTACTCCCTTGGTAACAGACTTGCCGAGAACGCACCCAGATACGGAATGACCTTCACAGAAAACGGTACCACCGTTCTGATGTGGATCATCTTCGGATCTCTCCTCTGCGGTATCGGTTACTTCGTCGGAACTAACATTCTGATCAAGAACTCGAACAAGATCTGTCTGGCTTACAACAGAAAGCATGGATTCTAAAAAGCACGAACTCAAAGATCTGATCATGCTGATCCTTGCGCTTTTGCTCGTCTTCACCATATTTGATGCGCTTGGGATCGGATGTCCCATCCGTTTCGTTACAGGCGTCAGCTGCATGGGATGCGGCATGTCAAGAGCATGGATCGCACTGCTACATCTGGATCTGAAAAGTGCATACTGCTATCACCCGCTGTTCTGGGTGCCGGCATTGTTCGTTCCCGCATATCTCCTGCGCGAACGGATTCCTGAGAAGATCAAGCGATATCTTCTCTATGCGGTAATCATCTTATTTACGGTTGTTTATATCATCCGCATGGCCGACCCCGATGACACGATCGTGTACTGTGATTTTCAGCGCAGTTTTATTCACAGGATTGTTGCGGGATAATCAAGTTTACATGACACTAAAATACCTGCTCTCCCGTTTGGGAAGCAGGTATTTTTTCATATTTTATTCTGTTATCTTCCGCTCATATCCTATACCGGTACAAACATCATCACAATCGGAATCGTGATAATCGAGGTGACCGTCGTTAAAATGATTCCGGCAGAGATCAGATCTTCCTTGACATTCATCAGCTTTGCCGTCATAAGAGACAGGTTTGCGGCCGGCATCGAGACCATTACGGCTACCGTAGAAAGCAAGAGCTTACTTTCAATAACAGGTGCAAGCAGATATACCGTCAGGATCGGAATCAGAATCTGCCTTAAGATCACAAATACATACAGACGCCAACTGGAAAAAACTTCCCGCGGCACCATCTGTGCAACCGATATACCAAGTACCACCATTGACAGAAAAGTCGTACAATTGCCGATGTATGTAAGGAACGACTGCAGGCTCTCCGGCACACGCACATCCGACAGATAGATTGCAATCGTGATGATCGCAAGAACCGTTCCGGAGTTGATCAGCTTCTTAAGCGAGATCTTCTCTCGCGTCGTCCCCGGGTTCTGCTTAGCTGCCGCCATTCCAAGGTCGGCAAAGCCGTAGGTATAGAAAACCATCGTAAACGACAGACCGCAGATCGTAACAAAGATCAGCGATTTCGGTCCCAGAACCGCATTGGCAAAAGGTATTCCGATGAATCCGACATTGCCGAAGATCGCCAGCATACGATATGCATATCCGGTTCCTTTCGGAACGCGGAGCATAAGCTGGATCAGGTGCGCCGAAACGATCAGGATCACATACATGATCCCAAAAGCCAGAAACGCCATTCCGACCTCTCCGTGGCTGACTTTCTCCTCCTCCCGAAGTGCCGCGCATAATAACGTGATCGGGTTGGTAATATTAACGATCAACCACGAAAGGTCTCTTGCGGATGCATTCGAAAGGTGCTTCCTCTTAAACACAAACACACCGATCAGGATCATCGCAAAAATGATCAGCATCTGCTTTTGTACAACGATAATACTCATTTGAAATCTATTCCTGCCATTCTATTCTTTCCAGAAGCATCTATCACATTTATAACAGTTTTCTCCGATTCTGTCAGCAGGATGTTTGCCTTTTGCGCCAAATTGTTTTCTGATCTCAACCAGCTTTGCGATCTGCTCCTTTGTAAAAACGGTCGGACCTCCGTTCTGATTGGATTTGAAGAGAAGCTCTGCATAGAACTCCAGTGATTCCATTTTCAAGTATGCGGACAACAGATCCGTCGAATAGGTAAGCGCGCCATGATTCTCCAATAGGACCGCATCGAAATCCTGCAGGTAAGGCTCGATCGCGTCAGGAATCTCATTGGTGGACGGCGTCCCATAAGGCGTGAGCGGCACGCAGCCAAGCGCGATCACAGCTTCCGGCATCATCGGAACATTCAGCGGTTTCGATGCAATGGCAAAGCTTGTCGCAAAATTTGGATGCGCATGTACAACGGCACCGACATCCGGTCTGTTTGCGTATACGCGTAGATGCATTTTAAACTCACTGGATGGTCTGAAGCTGCCATGCGCTTCCAGAACATTCCCTTTGTCATCAATCTTGCAGAGATGCTCCGGCGTCATGAATCCTTTGGATACACCGGTCGGCGTACAGATAAATTCATGCTCGCTTAATTTAACGGAAATGTTACCGTCATTTGCCGCGATCATATTGCGGTTATAGATCCTTTTCCCAACGTCCAGGATCTGTTCGATTACTTCTTTTTCATTGATAGCCATGTTCTTTTCCTTCTTACTTATATACTTTCACTTCAAAAGACTGCTTCACGCACTCTCTCGCCGCTTTTACATCAGGGAAAATACCCCCTTTGAGCATCTGCGCAAGGATATTGCCAAGCGCCGTTGCTTCTCCCGGTCCCGCGAGAACCGTTCTGCCCGTGCTCTTTGCCGTCAGTTCGTTTAAATACTTTGCATTCGAACCGCCGCCGATGATATTGATGCAGTCATAGCAAACGCCCGTCATGCCCTCGATCAGATGCAGCTTATCCGCGTAGCATTTTGCAAGGCTGTTATAGATCACGGCCGCAAGCTGCGGTAGCGTCTCAGGCACTTCCTGGCCGCTCTTTCTGCAGTAATCCTTTACTGCCTCTACCATGTCATCGGGCGATAGGAACGAATCATCCTGGCAGTCCACGATACTCGGGATCGTTTCCTTCGATGCTGCCTCGCAGAGCTCTCCATAGCCCATCGATGGCGCCAGCTTTGCCCGCACGGACTGAATCATCCAAAGTCCCATGATGTTGGCAAGATACGTGATCTTGCCGCCGTATCCGCCTTCATTGGTGAGGTCTGCCTTTTTACTCTCTTCGCTGCAGTTCGGCTCGGACAGCTCAACACCCATGAGTGACCATGTGCCGGACGAAATGTAACAGGTATGCTCTTCATTGGTCGGGATCGCCAGAACTGCGCTCGCGGTATCATGCGTCGGCGGAAGAACAACTTCGCAGTCGTATCCGACCTCGTCACGGATCTCGTCTTTCAGCGGTCCGACAACGGTTCCCGGCATAAGAACCTCTTGAAAAATCCGGCGCGGGAATCCCAGCTTCTTCATCAACTCATCATCCCATTTGCGCGTATGCGGATCCAAAAGCTGAGAGGTTGTCGCTTCCGAGTATTCCTGCACCTTTTTCCCTGTTAAGAGAAAATGAAAATAATCCGGCATCATCAGAAGACTGTTTGCCGCCGCGAGATAGTCGGGATGCGTTTTCTTGACTGCCATCAGCTGATAGATCGTGTTATAGATCGCTTTCTGGATGCCGGTTCTTCGGTACAGTTCATCTTCCGGAATGATCTTGTATACTTCACTGTCCATCCCGTCCGTTCTGTGGTCACGATAGCCGACCGCCTTACCGAGCATTTGATCCTTCTTGTCAAGAAGCACGAAATCGACGCCCCAGGTATCAATCCCGACACTTTCGGGAATCTTACCGATCTCTTTGCACTTCTTCATACCGGTTACGATCTCCTGAAACAGCCTCTCTGTATCCCAGCTAAGCTCTCCGTCTTCTTCGTCCATTCCGTTTGCAAAACGGTAGACTTCTTCAAGCTCGATCCGGCCGCCCTTTACGCACCCCAGAATGTGTCGGCCGCTTGATGCGCCTATATCAATCGCAAGAAAATATTTTGTTTCCAATTATTATCCCCCTACGACATCAGAAGATTCCGAAAATTTTGTTTCGGAACGTATCGCACAGTCCGTCGTAAGTCGTATAGCTTATGTTGGATGCAAACTTTGCATTCCATGCATCCTTAAGACCGTCGCAAAAACGCTGCGCACACTCTTCTTCCGTCAGTAAAATCGCGGGAAACACATAATAGATCATAAAGAAATGAAGATCTGCCATCTTCCTTCCGTTCCTTTTACGGCCGGCAAAAAAAGCTTCATCCGTCTGATCGGCAAACGAGGCGCCAACCCTTGCGATCGCCTCCGCTTCGTCTTCCGATTCCTTGATTACAGCAAGCATCTCATCAATAAAATGCCCCTGCTCCCTGCGAAACCTTTCCATGTTTGCCATGTAAGACGGCTTTTTCAGTTTTCTCAGCATCAGTTGTAAGTCTGTAAAAATCAATTCAATATGATCCGGCATGGTTCCCTCCGTTATTTCCTGATTAAATGACAACACCTTTTCTGAGAATTATATTAGCATAGATTGCCGTCTCTGTGGTCTGTACAACTACAGTTGCTTTCTCTTTTGTCTGGTCATAGAATTTCCATTTGTTGATCTCTTTGAACGCTTTTGCGCCGCGTTCATCATATTTTGCAACAATTGCCTTATACTCATCCCAGATCGGGGTGGCTACTTTGCCGACATCACCGGGCTCCAATGCCATCAGTGTGCACGGCGGATCCTCTTCGCCTTTTGCGTTCGGGTAAGTATCAAGCGGAAAAAGCTGCAGGATCGCATCCAAAAGTTCCGGAACGCCCATGCCGTCCGCTCTGATCACTCTTTTTCCCATTGTATCTCCCGGGAAGTTGCCGTCTGCGATGACGAGTTCGTCCGTGTGGCCCATCTCGTCGAGAACACGCAGTAATTCAGGGGATATTTGAATCGGAATCCCTTTTAACATAATATACCTCCGTACTTGAACAGTTCTTGATTCAAGGAAAGGGACCGGATAAACCAGTCCCTCCCTTTAAGGTTTGCTATTTGACGTGTTTTGTTTACAGCAATCATCCTTACGGATTAGTCGTAAAGGTTAGGAGCGATGTCAGGAGCGTCCATGTTGCTGTTGTCATACCAGTAACCATCTGTTGCGATATCGGATACGGAAGAGCCGTAAGCGATCTTTACAAGTGTCTCAACAGTTGTCTTGCCCATTGCAAGAGGAGACTGTGTTACAGCACCAAACATCTTGCCGTCTTTGATTGCGCCCTTGATAACGGAACCAGCATCGAAACCAGCTGCAAGAATTGTCTTGCCAGCCTCTGTACCGAGCTTGTTCAGGTTCTCGTTTGCGGAAAGGATACCTTCTGCTGCAACCTGGTTGGAACCGAAGATGCCGAGAACGTCAGATTTGTTCATGATTGCGGATGCTTCTGTTGCGCACAGTTCAACTGTTGTCTGAGCCGGAACTGCAACTTCGATGATAACATCTGCTGTAGCCTCGTCGCCTTTATCCTTAGCGCCGTTTACATAGAACTCATTACCAACAACTGCAACTTTCTTGCCGTCAGCGGATGCAAGTTCAGAGAACTTGTCGATGAAACCAAGGCCACGAAGTGTGATGGATTCGGATGTGGATTCCTGGTTAACTTCACCGATTCTTACAGGTGCGGATGCACTTGCGATCGTGTCTTTCAGAGCCTTGTAAAGGTTCTCAGCTGCTGTTGCGCCTGCGCCGTAGTTATCTGTTGCGATTGTAGAAAGAACAGAACCTTCGGGAGCGTCCGGACAACCGGAGTCAAAGCATACAACCGGGATGCCTGCATCTTTTGCCATCTGAAGAGCATCAAGACATGCGCTCTGATCGCAAGCTGCAAGACCGATACCGCTCGGATTGCCGTTGATGTAGTTGGTCAGCATGTTAACCTGATCAGCGATGTCGGATTCAGCGTTCGGGCCGTTACACTCAACTTTAACGCCGAGCTCTTCAGCCGCCTGATTAACACCCTGAACAGCTGCCTGCCAGTAGGATGACTGGAAGCTCTTTACAACGATCTTGAAATCAAGATCGCCGACTTCTGCTGTTGCTGCATCAGCTGCGGGAGCTGCATCTGCTGCGGGAGCTGCTGCTTCCTCTTTAGCGGGAGCTGCTTCCTGTGCTGCGGGCTGCTCTGCAGCTGCGCCACAACCTGCAAGAAGTGTTGCTACCATTGCAGCACTAACGATTGTTGCTAAAACTTTCTTCTTCATTGTAATCCTCCTTTAAAAAATGTTTCCTTTGTTATATGAACTGCTGAAGCAGAACACATTTTTTGCTGTACCACCCTTTATTTCTTTGCTTCTTTGCTCTTCTTGATGATGTCGACCATAACAGAGCCGATCAGGACAAGACCTGTCACGATCTGTTGCCAGTTGGCCTGCAGTCCGATGAACGGAAGACCCGTTTTCAGAAGGCAGATAACGAATACACCGATGAAGGTTCCGATGATCGATCCGGCACCGCCTGTAGCGGATACACCACCGATGATCGCACCGCCGATCGCCTCCAGCTCAAAGCCTGCGCCTGTACCGGGAAGAACCGTTCCGAATACTGCCGAGTAAGCGACTGCCGCAAGTGCTGCGAAAAATCCGGAGATCACATACGCCATGATGTGATAGAACTTTACGTTGATACCGGAAAGGATCGCTGCCTCTTTGTTACTACCGATTGCGATCGTATAACGACCGATCTTGGTATGGTTCAGTACATAGTGCATCACGATCGCAAGGATCAGTACCCAGATAAAACCAAGCGGGATCTTGGTCTCCCCGGCTGTGTACTTGAAGATGTTTCTGAACCAGCTGCCCGTCTGACCGGATGCCGGCCAGGAGATACCAAAGTTACCGGAGCAGATGGAGCCAAGACCTCTTGTGATCATGCAGGTACAAAGCGTAGCAAGAAACGGCGGAAGTCCCATAACACCGATCAGGAAACCGTTCAATGTACCGATCACGATACCGAATAGGATCGTAATGATCATAGCAAGCCATACCGGCCAGCCAAGATGAACGATCAGATAGCCGCCTGCAAGGGAGTAGCACACAAGGCCTGTTCCGATGGAGAGGTCAACACCGCCCGTGATGAGCGGGAACGCAACACCGATCGCCATAAGTACGATGTAATACGAGTAATCCATAATCGTCAGGATCGTCGTATATTTTCTAAAGTCTTCGCTCGCAGCGCAGAAGAAAATCAAAAGTGCGACTACGACCAAAAATACAATCAGTTCCTGCTTAAAGATCTTCGCAGGTGCTTTTTTCTTTTCCATGTCCTTCCTCCTAACCTATGTCTCTTGTGGCCAGATTCATGATCAATTCCTGCTTGGTCTCTTCGATCCGGAGCTCACCGGTCTTATGACCTTCGCACATAACCACGATCCGATCACTCATTCGCAAAATCTCGGTCATTTCGGAGGAAATCATGATAATTGATTTACCCTCGCTTGCGAGTTTATTCATCAATTTGTAGATCTCGTTCTTGGCACCTACGTCGATACCTCTTGTCGGCTCATCGAAGATCAAGATGTCGCTGTTCTTGCAAAGCCACTTTGCGATAACGACCTTCTGCTGATTACCACCGGAAAGGTTGACAACAAGCTGGTCAACGCTGGGTGTCTTGGTTGCAAGCGAATCTACAAATTCCTTGGCAACTTTCTTTTCCTTCTTCTTATCAATGAAGATGCCCTTCATGTAGTTCGGCAGGTCTGCCATTGTCGTGTTCTCTGAAATGGTCTTCTGTACGACGATACCGAAACGCTTGCGGTCTTCGGAAAGATAACCGATTCCGGCTTTAACCGCATCTTCGGGGCTATTGATCTCTACGAGCTTACCGTTTACGTAGATGTCGCCGCTTTCCTTCGGATCCGCACCGAAGATCGCTCTTGCCGTCTCAGTACGTCCCGCACCCATCAGACCGGCAAATCCGAGGATCTCGCCTTTACGAAGTTCGAAGCTGACATCCTGCACCATCTTGCCGGCGCAGAGATGATCGACTTTCAGAACGACCGGTGCATCGTCGGGTACCATGCTCTTGGTCTTCGGCTCTTCATAGATGACACGACCGACCATCATGGAAACGATGTCTTCTTTTGTAGAATCTTCCGTAATCAATGTGCCTACATAGCAGCCGTCTCGCATGACCGTAACACGATCCGTGATCACTTTGATCTCATCCATACGATGAGAGATATAAACGATACCGAGTTGCTGCTCTCGGAGATCTCTGATGATCTTGAAAAGGTCTTCGATCTCCGTCTCTGTCAGCGCCGCGGAAGGCTCATCAAAGATGATGACCTTCGCATCATGGGAGATTGCTTTTGCGATCTCGCACATCTGCTGCTTGCCGACCGTCAGGTCACTCATCGTCGCCGTCGGGTCGATATCGATATTCAGCCTTTTGAAAAGCTTGGCTGCTTCTTCGTTCATCTTCTTATCATCGATGCTGAATCCTTTTTTGAATTCACGCCCGATGAAGATGTTCTGCGCAACAGTCAGGTGACCGACCATGTTCAATTCCTGATGAACAATGACAACACCTGCATCCTGCGCTTCTCTCGTTCCGTGGAACTCGATCTCTTTTCCCTCATATATGATGGTTCCGGAGTCCTTGGTGTAGATACCCGTGAGGACTTTCATCAATGTCGATTTACCGGCACCGTTCTCTCCCATCAGCGCATGTACTTCGCCGCGTCTGACATTGAAGCAGACATGATCCAGAGCATGAACGCCGGGAAAGCTTTTATCTATGTCTTTCATTTCCAGGATTACTTCACCCATCTTTTACCTCGTCCTTTCTGCTAAAATTCGGCTGTCTGCCTTAATTCTTCCTGCGTCTTGCCATGACATCGGCATATACCGCAACGATAACGATGATACCTGTCATGATTAGCTGATAGTCTTTGGTAAATCCAAGAGCAAGGATCCCTTCCTGTAAAAGTGCGATGATGAATACGCCGATCACGGTACCGCCGATCGATGCAAGACCGCCGGCCATTGAAGTACCACCCATAACGCATCCGGCGATCGCTTCGTTGTTGTACTGATCACCGTAGCCGGGCTGAACGGTTGTGTAGGCACCTACGAAGTAGATTGCCGCGATCCCGGCAAGTACACCGCAGATCACATATGCGAGCATCTCCCACTTTTTGATGTCAACACCGGAGAGGCGAACCGCTTCACGGTTGCTTCCGAGGCTGAGCATGTATCTGCCGCCCTTCGTATGATTTAAGATGATGGAGCAGATCACTGCGATCGAAAGGAAGACAACAACACCGATCGGGATCTGTCCGTTCTTAACGAGAAGTCTGAACCAACCGCCCTTTGCAAGCTGCGGCCAGCTGACCGACTGCGTTTTGGTAAATACGGAAGCGACACCTTTTGCGATATTCATGCTTGCCATCGATACAATAAAAGGAGGTACCTTCCAGTAAGCAACCAGGTAGCCGTTGAATGTTCCGAAGATCAGGCCGACCAGAATGCTGATAAAAAGTGCCGGAAGCATCGGAACACCGAGGCTTGTCAGGCTGTAGCCGGAAACCAGCGCACAGCAGAACATAACCGGTCCGATCGAGAAATCAATACCGCCTGTCGCGATGACAAACGTAACACCC
>JAIKWO010000140.1 GCA_024684675.1 Lachnospiraceae bacterium | reverse complement strand
CATTCAGATGCCCAATATGGACGGCTATGAGGCAGCAGCGGCGATCCGTCTGATGGAAGATCCTGCCATTGCGGATATTCCGATCGTTGCCATGACGGCCAATGCCTTTTCGGAAGACAGAGAAAAGGCTTTGAAATGCGGCATGAATGGCCACATTCCAAAGCCGATCGATACGGAAAAACTGCA
Source organism: Lachnospiraceae bacterium (assembly GCA_024684675.1). Lineage (GTDB taxonomy): Bacteria > Bacillota > Clostridia > Lachnospirales > Lachnospiraceae > VSOB01. Next base: position 5,230 of record JAIKWO010000140.1, on the reverse strand, counting down.
TTCGACAATTCACAGTGTTGTAATGCGTATAGCGGAATAACGGCGTTTTTCCTTTTCTTCGTAAAGCGGTCTGTCGGCCTTCTTGACAAGAGCCGAAAGATCCATCGAATCGTCAACCGTAAAAGAGAAAATACCCATCGAGGACTCTACGTAGTAGGGCTTCGTGCTGTTTTCGTTCTGCTGCGCCAGTGCGTTTTCGATCGTCTCGCGGACGCGTTTGATGTCACGGTCGGAAGCATTAAAAATGGACGCAACGAACTCGTCGCCACCGATCCTTGCTACGATCGCATTCTCGCCGAGCATGGTCTTTAAGGTATTGCCAAGCCTGCAGATTGCATTATCACCTTCCGTATGGCCGAAGGTATCGTTGATCTCCTTTAAATGATCCAAATCGGCAAGAAGGAAGAGTGCCTTTTTGCCGCGGAACTGGTTCTTAAACCGGATGACGGATTCCACGAATCCGCTTCGGTTCATAAGGCCTGTGAGCGGATCCATACGGGATGTATACCTGAGAACCTCGTTTCTGTTCTGAAGCTCGCGCAGCGTATTCTTTACTACCTTCTGTGTTTCATGTTCTTTCTTACTGAGCTCTAAGTAGCGAATACCGGTTGACAACTGCAGGCTGAGCGTGTAGCCGAGGTGCAGCTTGTGCGGATTCAGCTCGATCATCAGAAAACCGTATTGTATATTTTGGAAAAACAGCGAGAGCGCTGCAATTCTTTGCCCCGGAGTCTCGTAAAATCTGGAAAAACCGTTCTCACGTGTTACAATCGGTCGTGACGTGGGCGAATAGGTGATGGTTTTATCACCGTTCATGTATCCTGCAAGCCGGATAGGCTGCGTGATCTGCCAGCTTTCAAAATCCCTAAACGGTACAGGCTTTTCGTAAAGGAAAATGTACGCGGAATTGATGCCCTGCCGGCGCAGACCGGTCAGAACTTCCGTATACATGGCTTTTTCATGGTATTTGCATGCCATCATGCATTTTATGAAAAGCGGATCGATCCAGCTTCGGTGCTGACGGTCCATGCTTTCGAGTGAATAGTCGTAACGCGTGATATTACGAATAAAATCCTGCACTTTTCGCTGCAATTTGAAGAAAAGAAGGACCTTTGCCGGGTTGTCTTCCTGATCGCCGAGCTGCACAAGGAATTCGCTCAAAAAGGATACCAGATTATCGGGCGAGATCCCGTACAATGTTTCCGACATGAAAAAATCACGTACGGCTGTTCTGATCTTGGGCCAAAAGATTGCGCTGTCTTCCGGTTCGGCGGGGAGATAGAGCCCCCGTACGGTCAGATCAAAGAACAGGCGCATGAAAGCGTCGGTTTTTTCTTTGACCGTCTCGTTTTCTTTATATAGAACAACATTGGATGTCAAGAAGTCAATGATCGCGTCCCGTTTGGACAGGATCGTGTTCTTCTTTAGAGACGGAAAGATCTCATTCTGTTCAAAGGCGTTGCATCCACAGCTGCCTCCGGGGATGAACGGTGCGGAAAGTGCTTCGGATGTGACAGGATAGCCACGGCAGACATCATATACTTTTGTGAATGCTTTATAGCCCATCTCGTAGCCGTTCTGCTCAACGGTCGAGAGGGTCGGTTCGAGGCAGGACGAGATGATGGTATGGTCGTAGCCTGTTATGGCAATGTCCTGTCCGACCAAAAGACCCAATCTGACGCAGGCAGTATAGCAAGCGAGCGCCATTTCGTCATTGCCGCAGCAGACTGCATCCGCATCCGGATGCATGATCAGAAAATCAACGACATCATCCACCATATACTGCGTATAGTCGCCAACGAGGATCATCGAATCATCGAAAGGCAGATGGTGTGCGTTCATTGTGTCTTCGTATGCCTTACACCGAAGGTTCGCGTCTTCATTGGACAGAGGACCACGGATATGCAGGATCTTCTTACGGTTATGTTCCGTGATGAGATGTTCCATCACGTTGCAGATTCCTCTATAGTTGTCGCTGATAATGGATGCGGTACTGTTCTCGTATTCCTCTTCCAGTGCAATGTGGGGGATTTCGTCGAATTTGTGGGCAAAGATCCGGTGATTTGTCTCGTCGCCCAGAGGGCTTGCGGTACCGTATGAGATGATCATGGCGTCCAAATCACCGAATTTGGAAAAATCATAGGCGGTGTTGAAATGCTCGTCGATTTCTTCTGCGGCAAAGGTTTCGGTAATGCTGTCCATAAACGTGTTGCTCTGTGTGCCCAGGAAGAAAGTCAGATTGACGGGCTTATCTTTTGACGCAGCAAAAATACCCTGCAGGATTTCTGCAGGATGAGCTGTGTAGACATTTCCGATCAGAACACCGATCTGGTATATGGGTCGGCCATCCGTCATTCTCATAATTATATCCCTCTATAAGGAGTATTCTACCAAAGAATATAGAAAAAATCAATTTGTCAGACTATATTGGTCATTATTTGTTCGTTATTCGGGACAAAAATTTCCCGACTATGCGAGGAAGATTCTTTGATGTATAATATGAAAGGCGGTTTTCCGCTTGATAGGAGGTAAAAATGAGACTGAATAAATGGACCAAATGGATAGCGGCTTTTACAACGGTTGCATGCATTATGGCAGCGGCACCTGCAGACATTGTAAAAGCGGAAGAGCTTCGCAGCGTATATACAAATGAGCCGGTATCGGCGGGGCAGGCGGCGCAGAGACCGATCGCGATCATGATGCCGACCGACAGTGTGGCACAGCCCTCTTACGGTATCAGCCATGCAAAAGTCCTCTACGAGATCATGGAAGAGGGCGATATCTCCCGTCAGATGGCGATCATTGATGACTGGCAGGGACTTAACAAGATCGGCAATATCAGAAGCTGTCGTGCATACTACATTCCGGAAGCGTGTGAATGGGATCCGATCCTTGTTCACTTCGGCGGTGTTATTTACATGAAAGATCGTATCACCGCTCCCGATATCAACAATCTGTCCGGCACATATGAGTATGGTGTGGGCGGATCCGCACCGGGTGCCGGCAATTTCTTCAGAAGCACTGACAGAAGTGCACCGCACAATGCGTATATCAGCGGTTCGGGCATTACCAAGGCGGCAGGGCAGCTTGGCTATTCTCTGACGGTTCGTCCCGAGTATTATAACGCACAGCATTTTACGTTTGCGGCAGGCGTGAATACACTTGACCAGTACGGCGAGGCTGCGCAGACGGCATCCAAGATTGATCTTTCCAAGGTATTCCCTTATACGAGAAGCGCATTTACGTATGATGTGGCATCCGGACTTTACAAGAAGACGATCCACGGCAAAGCACAGACCGACGGTGCGAACGGTCAGCAGATCGCATTTGCCAATGTTATCGTGCAGTATACAAAGTGGGAGAAGCTTGATAAAAAGGGCTATCTCGGCTTCCAAAACATTGACAATACGGAAGACGGCGTTTACTTCACAAAAGGTAAATGCATTCATATCAGATGGGCGAAGACGGCAGATTACACGCCGACGAAGTATTACGACGACCTCGGCAACGAGATCCAGCTGAATGAAGGCAAGACTTACATTGCGGTTGCTCAGAAAGATCGTAGCGCAAGCTGGTCATAAAACAGCGTTAGAAAACCAGAGGATGAGCATATGGCCTCCATACGCTTATCCTCTTTTTTGTGGCACAGGTTCGGCTTTTTGATATCGGAATTTGAAGAAGGGACTGAAAAGAATTATGAGAAAAGTGTTTGCGGCACTTCTTGCGGCGAGCCTTCTTTTATCCGGCTGCGGGAAAGAGCCGTTCAAGGCCGCCGACCGTCTGCAGGATACGATGGTGACCGTGGATGAGACGGAGCTGAAACTGGATGATATTGCATTTTTAATCCTGGAGACGGAGAGCAGCGTTCAGAAGCAGGCTAAAGCATATAACAGTAAGGAGCCTGCGGCTTATTGGCGACTTCATGTGAACGGTCGTTTTATCAAGGATATGGTCATGGAAGGAATCATTGACACGGCGGTTCACGACTTTCTCTTTTGTCAGCTGGCCAATGAAGGCGGCATTGAACTCACCGCCGGGGAGCATGATGTGATCGAACAGAAAGCGTCTTCATACTATGCGGGACTTTCAACTTTTCAAAAAGAAGCGCTTGACCTTGACGAGGCAGATATTCTAAAAGCAATGGAGCGGATCGGACTGGCCGAAAAGTACAGCGAGTTCTTCTGCATCGAGCATCGGTGCGAGCCGGAGGACGCAAGAACGGACGGCGCTGCTTATCGCGAATTCTTAAAAGACCATCATGTCAGCGTTTCGGGCGTATGGAAAGAGGTTCCGATCGGGCGCGTGACACTCTGGGAAAACCTGTCGGATGATTGAGCATCGACGCATTAGATGGTAAAATAAATTAGTTGTGAGATACTATATGGAAATGGGGGAAGACGATCATGACATATGAATCGGCTTTAAAGAAATTGGGAGAATACGGGCAGGAACATGTCCTTTTGCATTATGAGGATCTGAAGGAAGAGGAGAAAACGGCTCTTCTTGCTCAGATCGAAGAGACGGATTTTTCCATGCTTACAACAAAGGAGCGGGAAGCCGGCAAAGTTCTTACGCGCGGCAAGATCGAGCCTCTTGAAGCGCTTCAGCTTGATAAGATCAAGGAGAAGGAAGCATATTTTCGCGAGATCGGTCTGCAAGCGCTTAAGGAGCGGAAAGTCGGTGCGGTCCTCCTGGCGGGCGGCATGGGTACGAGACTTGGCTCCGATGATCCGAAGGGCATGTATGATATCGGCCTTACGAAGCATGTCTATATCTTCCAGCGGATCATGGAGAATACAATGGATGTAGTCCGTGAATGCGGCGAATGGATCCCGTTCTTTGTGATGACGAGTGATAAGAATCATGAAGCCACAACCCGCTTTTTTGAAGAGCATGACTATTTCGGCTATCCCAAAGAGGAGATTCTGTTCTTTAAACAGGATATGGCGCCGGCATCGGATTATGACGGAAAAGTTTACATGGAGAGTCCTTACAAGATGAGTACTTCTCCGAACGGCAACGGCGGCTGGTATATTTCCATGAACCGCGCCGGGATCACGGATATGATCCATGAGAAGGGCATCGAATGGCTCAATATTTTCGCGGTAGACAATGTGCTGCAGCGGATCGCGGATCCGGTTTTTGTCGGTGCGGTATTGGATACGGGCAGCGATGTTGGATCGAAAGTGGTGCGGAAATCGTCTCCGGACGAGCGTGTCGGTGTTATGTG
>JAIKWO010000110.1 GCA_024684675.1 Lachnospiraceae bacterium | reverse complement strand
GAACGCAATGTTCTGTTGGAATACGCGGCGCTTGCGGAAAGCGCTTCGAATCATCCGATCGCCAAGGCACTTCTTGCTGCATACGGAAAGCCCGTCGACCGGTCACGCATTACGGAGCTTACCGATGAAGCGGGTTTTGGCGTATCGGCCGTTATCGATGGGAAAAATGTGCTGGCCGGGAACGGTAAACATCTTGAAAATCACTGGATTGATTTTCCTTCATTTTCGGGGGAACAGGCCGGTACGATCGTCTATGTGGCGTTTGACGGAACATACGCCGGATATATTTTTATCACGGATGAGATCCGGGAGGATGCCGCAGATGCGATCCGGCAGCTTCGTGAGCTCAAGGTAAAGGAAATCGTGATGCTCACAGGTGACCGCAAGGAGACTGCAGAGGCAGTCGGCAGAAGCCTAGGGATCACAAAGATCGAAGCAGAACTGCTTCCGGGTGATAAGGTCACCTGCATGGAAAAACTCCTGCAGGCAAAGTCTCCCGCAGGAAAGCTGGCGTTTGTCGGCGATGGCATGAATGATGCGCCCGTTCTTGCAAGAAGCGATGTCGGGATCGCGATGGGAGGACTTGGTTCAGACGCTGCGATTGAAGCGGCAGATGTCGTGATCATGACGGATGAGCCGTCCAAGATCGCAACCGGAATGCGGATTGCCAGACGGACCGTGCGGATCGCAAAGGAGAATACGTTCTTCGCGATCGGCGTAAAAGCAGCTATTCTGGTGCTGGCGGCGTTCGGCCGTGCGACCATGTGGATGGCGGTATTCGGCGATGTCGGTGTGGCGTTTCTTGCAATACTAAATGCGATGCGCGCCATGAAAAAACAAAACTGAAAAAGTCGCAGGCAATTGCCTGCGACTTTATTGTATCCTATACGATATCAGATCAAGCTTTCTGTTCGCTTTGCTCGGTGTCTTCGCTTGGAGAGCCGAAAATAAGACGCCCATCGATCTCGCGGTAGCTTTTATCCGAAAGTGGTACGATATCTCCGTCGCCGTTGATGGCATCTTCGTCGTAGTCCGCTTTCTTGCTGACTTTGATGGTGCCGCGGTTATCGATCATACCGTCCTCTTCGACTTCCAATGTCCCGTACAGAATGACGGTAACATCTTTGGGGATCGTCAGCGTGACACCACTTCCTACCGTGATGGTTACATCGCTTTCGATCACAAGATCTTCTGAGATCTCCGAGTCCTCTTCATAGACCGTGTCTTCTTCGATCGCTTCTGCTGCATAGACCTTGCTTCCCATCAAAAGGGCAGCGGCCGCTGCCAGATATGCAGTTGTCAAATATTTCTTCAGACAGACCGTTTTCATGGACTGAAATACTCCCACTGCGTTTTAACTGATTTACAACTTTGATGGTAACACATTTTATCCCCATATTCTAGCATTTTGGCTTTCAAATACGTATAAAACAGTGACACCTTAGATGGAAAGCATTATAATACTGTCAGACAGTTTTTCGTTTCCGAGGGGAGAAAACAATGAATTATACTTTTATCACAGAAGAAAACAAAAAAGCATTTCAGGAAATGATGCCGAAGACATGCTGGGATACGACAGATCTGGAGATCGGTGCGATCGAAAATGACAGACCGGTCGGGATCGCGGCTGTAGATGCCGGCGAGGATCCGAGCCTTTTGTGGCTGTATGTCTCCGAAGATATGCGCCGTCAGGGGATTGCAGAAGGGCTCCTTGATTCGATCAGCTACGTGCTTCGTCATAACGGCTATGATTATTTACGGTGCAATTACACCGAAGACGGAAAGAGCGGCCTTAGCCCGCTTTTTACCAAAACGGGATTCGATGTTGATCCGTTCGAGAGCGAGATCTATGCGGTCAAGCTTTCCGATGTGAACGAGCAGCTTTTTGCAAAGCCGATCCCGGCTGTCGGCTTTGAGCGCCTGATGCCATTGAAGGATCTGACATCGAAGGCGTGGCATGCTTTTCAGGATGAGATGCGTGCGCTTCGCAAGCAGTCGGAAGACGATTCGGTTCCGATCCTTCGCATGAGGGAAGAATATGACGGTGATCACAGTTTTCTCTTAGTTGATGACGGGAAGGTGGTCGGTTGTCTTCTGACGATCATGGATGATGAGAGCCTTTTGATCGATTATATGCATATCCTGAAGCCGGAGTGCAAATTCGGCATGATGAGCCTTTTGCAGGCGCTTTGGGATACGCTCGGAAGAGATAAAACACAGGATCTGACGATCGTGATGAACGCGGTCAATCCGGTCGTTCCGGAATTGATCGGGAAAATGGTTAAAACCAAGCCGGATTCACTCGGCGCAGCAAAGGAAGCAATTCTGTATTTGTAAGACAAGGGGGACACAATGGGAATTGGACACACGAATCTGGAACAGCAGAAAAGATGGGCGCAGACGCGTAATACTGCCATGTCGCAGGAGATTGATGACGTATTTCAGGTAACTCATGATTTTGAATTGTTGGATGCGAATCAGCAGGAGATGAAGAAGACCAAGCAGCGGATTCGTCTCACAGCCATGAAGGAGTCTTCGGAGATTGTGCTTCCGCAGTATCAGCCCAAGGAAGCGTTGTATGCCGACCAGCCGAAGGCGGCTTTTTCGAGTCCGAAAAAACGTCAAAAAGAGGTAGATAAAGAGGGGACGATCCTGCATTCACGCAGGGCTAACAAAAGTGCGATCGATACGGCCGAAGGCATGATGGAGATCCGCAAACAGGAGCTGGACGAGCTCTGTCAGACGCCGGCTTTGTCACAGCTTCAATTTTCCGTACACGATAAGCGTGCTCTTTCGGGGTTTGTTGGCTATGGTAACACGGCGGCGGATACGCAGCTTGCGGCGGATTATATGGCTGGAGGCGACGCCCGCATGCAGGCGGCCGGGAAGTGCATCCGTGAGTTCATGAAGGTGGATTACTCTTCGATCGGAATCGGCAGTGATTCACAGATCGCCGAAAATGCCGAAGAACTGATCAAGATCAGGGAGCAGTTTCTGTCCATTGACGCCATTTTGGAGGATGTACCCGGAATATGGGGATTCATGGACGCCGATGCGAAGGAGCTTTTTGATATCAAGTATGAGCAGGCCAAAAAGCTGACGAATTTCTATACGATGAAGATGCGCGTGATCACGGACGGCTTCTATGCGACGCATTTAAACTCTGAGATTGGGCATCGCTATGATCCGGAAGCGCCGGCGCCGGCGCGTGCGCTGTATATGAAGCTTGTCATGGCCGACACGACAGAGCGTCAGCTAAAGCATGGAGAAAATGCCCTGCGTGCAGCAAGACCGCAGGATGTGCATCCGGAGCTGACAGAGCAGTACCGCGTGACGCAGCCGGAATTGCCGCTTGAATTCGGTAAGAACGGTGAGGCAGTACTTGCCGATCGCCACTTGAAATATTTGAACGATCATGAAGAGGCTGAAACAGAGGTCTGCCATAGACTTTGCAAGGAGAATTACCGCGTAGCCGGATCCGATATTACTTCGAGAGAGTCACTGACCAGGCATATGTTTAATTTTGCCAATTTAAAAGCCTGCCATGGGATGTCGGAAGGTGCGCTCCAGGATTTTCTCAAAAAACTTGCTGCAACGCCGAATGATCCGAACAACCAGCAGGAAGTGCAGGCGGCACGAAGAGAGAATCTGGCAGGCCTTCGGATCTTTCTTGATATGATGGCGGCACAGGTTGATTATTTGGAGAGAAAATACGGTCAGGGCTACTCACTTCTGACCCCGCAGGACTTAAAAGATCATAGAGAAGAATTCGACGTTGATTTCGTGAACCAGCAGGGATTTTACAGGCTGATCTGCTATTGCGCGAAATTTCCCGAACTGTTTACGGAAAATGATGAGCTTGTTCGTCAGAAATACAGTTTTTACGAGGGAACCGTTCTTGCCGTTTCCGGATCGGCTCCGCTCTTTCTTCATGACAGACACAATACATATGCGGCCTATAAGCAGATGGAAGCAGAATCCGTATGCGATATGACCGGGATGACCGAAGGATTGACGCTCATGAAGGGTGCGCGCACCAGCGTGGACTGGACAGCGACCTTCTCCGGAGGTGCACCGACACCGTTTGAAATGGTGGGATTCTTGAGCAATCCCGCAACATTTGCGAAGATCAAGGAACAGTTTAGTGAAACGCATGATAAAAACGCGGAGATCCACTGGTACAATATGATGCCGGAATTGGAAGCGCTCGGCCTGAATTCCGCAGCGCTTGCACAGAAGATCGCTGAAGACGCTGCCACGGATCAGAAAACGTACGCACTGGATGAATGGAAGACACAGGTAATCCCTAAGGTCTCGATGTTGGATCCGAAGCAGGAATTACCGGAAACGCTTCCCGTGCAGCTATGCGAAGCGATGTACAACAATCCGCAGCAGATGGCGGCGCACGGTATTACAGATCCGGGTGATCAGGCGGCGTTTAAAAACCTCATGGATGAATGGCACAAGGGCTGCGCATTTGTCGGAGAGCAGAGATATATTGCTCAATTTGCCGAGATGATCGCTGCCCACCAGAAGGATAAAACAGGGGGAAGCCCTGATGCGAATGCTGCCCTTTCAGAGCTTAGGACTGCTTTCGGCAGGACCGCCGATGGGGCGCGTAACAAGGTGGTCAATTATAGTTTCGGGGACGGCGCTTCGATTCGTATGCAGCTTGAATTGTTCCTGAATAAGCATCATGTGACGGCATAAGAAGATCAAAAAGAATTGCGAGGATAGACTGAGAGACAATGTGTTTGGAAGAAGAACTGCGCAAAAAGCAGGAAAAGCAAAGATGGGATCGGACAAGGCAGACAATTATGTCGCAGGAAATGGATGATGTCTTTACTTTTCGGGACGAGCTGGAACTTTTTGACGACAATCAGCAGAAAGATTATAACTTGAAGCGGCGGATGCGGTTGGAAGGAATGAAGCAGGCGTGTACGATCACCGCGCCGAAATTCGAACCGAAGGAGCGTGTCTATGCGGCGAATCCGAAATCGGCTTTTCGCAGTGCGAGTAAGCGTCAGAAAGAGATTGACAAGGGAGAGAAGACGATCCTTGGCAAACGGACGATCAACAAGGGGATTTTAGAAGAACGTGAACGGGAAAGTCTCCACAGGCGTTCTCTTGTCGAGGAGCGGATAGCGGATCTAAACAGAGATCAGGCGGAAGCGGCATACCGGTTCACAGAAATTCAAAAACGTTCGCTTGCCGGCTTTATGGACGGAACTGCGAATGACAATACGCTTCTGGCACACTACCATGCGGGCGGAGCCGAACGAAAGTTGGCAGTGGAAGCGTGCCTGAAAAAATTCATGAAGATCGATCTTGCTGCAATCGATGTCAGTTCGGACAATGCGCTTGTTGAAAATGCCGGTCGCCTTACAGAGCTTCGCGATCAGTTGTTTTCGATCAAGACGATGATGCAAGAGAATCCGAAGTATTGGAACGGTGTCTACGATGATGCAAAAGAGTTGTATGACATGAAACTCGAGCAGGCGCAAAAACTCGTAGATTACTATAACTTTAAGATTCAGGTACTGATGGATCCTTATTATGTGTCGCATTTAAACGAAGAGATTCCATTCCGGTATAATGAATCCGATCCGCCTGAGGTACGTGCGCTCTGTTTTAAGATCATGATGGCTGAGGCAACGGAGAAGCGGCTGGACCGGAAGACCGCAGCGCTTCTAAGCCCCAATCTTCCGGATCCGGACATGGCGGAAACAGCGCGGCTCAAAGGGAAAATGCCGCCTGCCGTTCCGACTGAATTCGGAAAGAATTCGTCGTCGGTTTATGCATGCAGGCATGATACGTTTATCCATCCGCTGGCCAAAGATGATGCGGTCATGGAGCGCCTTGTTAAGAAGCATTACCGCGTTACGGGTGAAGAGATCGAAAGTGCTGAGGAATTCACGCGCCATTTGTATTGCCTTTTGAATCTGCGCGCCAGTCATCATATGCCGGAAGGCGCTATGAAACGAATGATCGCTCTTCTTACGGCACGTCCCGCAGATCCTACGAATGATCATGATGTACAGGAGGCTGCAACGAGGAATCTGGCCGGCATGCGGATGTTTGTGGATCTGATCTCCAAACAGATCGATTATCTGAATCGCAAGTACGGCAAGGGTTTTACAACCATTAAAATGCAGGACGTCGCAGATCATTTGCAGGAATTTGAATGCGATTTTACCAACCAGCAGGGTTACTCTTCTTTCCTGGATTACTGCGCACATTTTCCGTTTTTTACCAAGGAAGATGAAAAGGTGCGCCTGATGTACAAATATTATGAAGCTGCGGGGCTTGCGGTTGGCGGCAGTTCCGGTATGTTTATTTTGGAAGATGATATGACGGTGGCGGCCACCAAGCAGTTTGCGGCTGATTCCATGATCCGGATAGCCAGTTCGTCGGAGTCAACATTCCTGATGAAGGATGAACGCAGTGACATCGACTGGACGACGACATTCCAAAGCGGAATGACGTCGCCGCTTGAGGTCGTGCAGTTTTTGAAGACACCTTCGACATTTGCCGCTTTCAAAAAGAAGTTTTATGAAAGCCATCCGCAGGATGCCGTGATCCACTGGTATAACCTTTTCCCGGGACTAGAGGCGCTCGGACAGGATTCGGATACGGTAGCCCGAAAACTGATGGACGCAGACCTTGATGCGGAGAAGGCATTCAGCCTTGAAGAGTGGCGCGCCGATGAAAGTGGTGAGGAAGCATGTATCAAGCGATATGTTGCGGAGCATGCATCCATGATCCGTACGTTTGTAAATGATTCGGAACCGGCAGATCCGGATGCGGCGGCGATGCTCAGAGAATTCAGAGCTTCTTTTGAAAAAATCGAGCAGGCGGCCCGTGCCTAAATGACAGGCGTGTGTTTTTAAACGTGCGTGGCTTGACAAAATAAGCTGTCCCACCTATATTTAAGTAGTATATAAGAAAGGTAATGACGAAGAGGAGTACATGGAAGGCCCCGAAAAGAGAGCGTGTTCATCGGCTGAAAGACACGTCGGAAGGCGTCTGTGGAAGGTAGCTTCCGAACCGGAATCCTGAAGGATGGCGGCATCTGCGTAGGGATTCACGACCTGCCCGCGTTAAGGGTTCCAAGTGACAAAGTAAGGTGGTACCGCGATTATTCGCCCTTTACAGGTTTTCCTGTAAAGGGCGTTCTTTATTTAAAAAAAGGAGAAAATGATGAAAAAAGAACTCGCAAAGACCTACGATCCCAAGGCGATCGAGGACAGAATCTATGAAAGATGGCTTGAGAAAAAGTATTTCCACGCAGAAGTGGATCACTCCAAGCAGCCTTTTACCATTGTGATCCCGCCGCCGAACATTACGGGGCAGCTCCACATGGGTCATGCGCTTGACAATACGATGCAGGATATCCTGATCCGTTTTAAGAGAATGCAGGGTTACAACGCACTGTGGCAGCCCGGCACCGACCATGCGTCGATCGCAACGGAAGTAAAGATCATCGAAAAGCTCAAGGAAGAGGGTATCGACAAGGAAGACCTCGGCCGTGAAGGCTTTTTGGAGCGTGCATGGGAATGGAAAAAAGAATACGGCGGAAGGATCATCTCGCAGCTGAAAAAGCTCGGCTCTTCCTGTGACTGGGACAGAGAACGTTTTACCATGGACGAGGGTTGCAACAAGGCCGTTACGGAAGTTTTCTGTAAAATGCATGAAAAAGGCTGGATCTACAAAGGCAGCAGGATCATTAACTGGTGCCCGGTCTGCAATACTTCCATCTCCGATGCAGAGGTAGAATATCAGGAGCAGGCAGGTCATTTCTGGCACATCAAGTATCCGCTTGTTGATGAGAACGGTCAGCCTTCCAAGACAGAGTTTCTGGAATTCGCGACAACACGTCCCGAGACGATGCTCGGTGATACCGCGGTTGCGATCAATCCGGATGATACGCGTTATACGCACTTAAAGGGCAGAAGCGTATGGCTTCCGCTTGTCAATAAAGCAATCCCGATCGTAGAAGATTCCTATGTTGATATGGAATTCGGGACAGGCGTCGTTAAGATCACACCGGCGCACGATCCGAACGACTTTGAAGTCGGTAAGCGTCATCATCTGCCTGAGATCAACATCATGAACGATGATGCGACAATCAATGCGAACGGTGGCAAATACGAAGGTATGGACCGCTATGCGGCACGCGAAGCGATCGTAAAGGATCTCGACGCGCTCGGCCTTCTTGTGCGCATCGAAGACTATACGCACAATGTCGGCACACATGACCGTTGCAAGACGACGATCGAGCCGATGATCAAGAAGCAGTGGTTTGTGAAGATGGACGAGCTGATCAAACCTGCCGTAAAGGCGGTTAAAGAGGGCGAGATCAAGCTGATCCCGGAGCGCATGGATAAGATCTATTACAACTGGACCGACAATATCCGTGACTGGTGTATCTCCAGACAGCTTTGGTGGGGGCACCGTATTCCCGCATACTACTGTGACGACTGCGGCGAAGTTATCGTGGCAAAAGAAGCGCCCGATGTATGCCCGAAGTGCGGCTGCACGCATTTTAAACAGGATCCCGATACGCTCGATACCTGGTTCTCGTCCGCTCTGTGGCCGTTCTCGACATTGGGCTGGCCGGAGATGACGGAAGACTTGAAATATTTTTACCCGACGAACGTACTCGTGACCGGCTATGATATCATCTTCTTCTGGGTTATCCGTATGATCTTCTCGGGTTATGAGCAGATGGGCGAGAAGCCGTTTGACACGGTTCTGTTCCATGGTCTTGTAAGAGATTCACAGGGACGCAAGATGAGCAAGTCCCTCGGCAACGGTATTGATCCTTTGGAGATCATTGCGCAGTACGGCGCCGATGCGCTGAGACTGACCCTGATCACAGGCAACGCACCCGGTAACGATATGCGTTTCTACTATGAGCGAGTTGAAGCAAGCCGTAACTTTGCAAACAAAGTGTGGAATGCGTCCCGTTTTATCATGATGAACGAAGAGGGCAGCGAGATCCCGGATGCGATGCCGACATCCTTAGAGCCTGTTGATAGATGGATCATTTCCAAGCTGAATACGCTGATTCGTGACGTGACCGCAAACATGGAGCAGTTCGAGCTCGGTATTGCGGTTCAGAAGGTATACGATTTTATCTGGGATGAGTTCTGCGACTGGTACATCGAGATGGTGAAGCCGCGTCTTTACAACAGCGACGACAAGGAAAGCCATATCGCGGCGCTCTGGACATTGAAGAATGTGCTGATCGATGCACTGAAGCTCCTGCATCCGTACATGCCGTTCATCACGGAAGAGATCTTCTGCAACCTGCAGGATAAGGAAGAGTCCATCATGATCTCATCCTGGCCGGTTTACAAGGATGCATACGCTTTTACCAAGGAAGAGAGTGACATCGAGATCATCAAAGAGGCGGTTCGCGGCATCCGTAATGTCCGCACCGAGATGAATGTGGCACCGTCCCGCAAGGCACTTGTTTATTTAGTCAGCTCCAAGGATGAGACACGCCGCACATTTGAAGAAGGCAAGCTGTTCTTCGGTGCGCTTGCTTATGCTTCCGAAGTGAAGGTACAGTCTGACAAAGCGGGCATCGCGGATGATGCGGTATCCGTTGTGTTGGCAGATGCGACGGTATATATCCCGTTTGCAGAATTGGTTGACATAAAGCAGGAAATTGAGCGTCTGGAAAAAGAAAAGAAACGCCTCGCGGGAGAACTTGCCCGCGTAAACGGAATGCTTGCAAACGAGCGCTTCTTATCGAAGGCGCCGGGGGCCAAGATCGCCGAAGAAAAGGCGAAGCTGACCAAGTATTCGCAGATGATGGAGCAGGTGGAAAATCGCTTGCAACAATTAACAAAATAAGCCATACTAATGTTGTAGGAGCGTGGTGAGCAGTGGGAGACGAAGCGGTATCCCTCTCATGGGATCAGCTGAACGAACTGAAAAGGCGTTTTCAGCAGACCGGACGGGCCGAAGAATCAAGCTACGTGCGCATTTCCGACGATAAGATGGAGG
>JAIKWO010000073.1 GCA_024684675.1 Lachnospiraceae bacterium | reverse complement strand
CGAACGCCACGCCGTTTCTGCGCAAAATTTGGGATCTGCGGATCTTCATGAAGTTTGGTTCCGATCCCGTGACCGACAAGATCTCTTACGATGCCGTATCCAAAGGGTGTGATGTACGCATCGATCGCATTCGAGATATCGTACAGATGATTGCCTGCCTTGGCCATCTTGATCCCTTCAAAAAAACTTTGTCTTGTTGCTGTGATCAGCTGTTTCGCTTCCTCGCTGATCTCACCCACGCCGAACGTTCTTGCCATGTCGGAATGATATCCTTTATAAATGAGACCCGCATCGAGGCTGACGATATCGCCCTCCTCCAAGATGTGATCCTTATGCGGAATCCCATGTACGACTTCATCATTCACCGAAACACAAATGGAAGCCGGATATCCGTTGTAATTCAGAAAGTTAGGTGTACATCCCTTTTCTCTGATCAGCTTCTCACCCAGGCGGTCAATATCCTTTGTGGAAATGCCCGGTCGCACAATCGCTTCCATCTTGGCAAAAACATCTTCGAGTAATTTGCAGGATTCGCGCATCAGCTCGATCTCGCGCGCCGATTTAATCGATACTGCCATGATTTATTCTCCCAAGATCCCTACGATCGCAGCAAATACTTCTTTCATATCCACTGTGCCGTCTACAGTCTTCAGAACACCCTTCTTGGTGTAGAAATCAATGAGCGGCTGGGTCTGTTCATGATAAACACTCAGTCTGTTCTTTACGGTTTCGGGCTTGTCATCATCACGAAGAACAAGTTCCTTACCGCATCTGTCGCAAATTCCTTCTTTTTTCGGAGGAATGTGCTCTATATGATATGTTGCGCCGCAAGCAAGGCACGCACGTCTGCCGGACATTCTCTTAATAATGTTCTCATCCGGAACATCAACATCGATCGCAAAGTCGATCGAATCGTTCATCTCGGAAAGTGCCTTGTCCAATACTTCCGCCTGCGGGATCGTTCTCGGAAAACCGTCCAAAACGTAACCGTTCTTGCAGTCATCCTTTGCAACTCTGTCAAGGAGGATCTTAACAGTCAGTTCATCGGGAACCAGAAGACCTTTGTCCATGTAAGACTTTGCTTCTTTACCGAGATCTGTTCCTTCCTTGATGTTTGCTCTGAAGATGTCGCCTGTGGATACGTGCGGAATGCCGTACTTATCCGCGATCATCTTAGCCTGTGTTCCTTTTCCCGCGCCGGGAGCGCCCAACATAATAATCTTCATGTTCAATGCCCTTTCAAAAAAGGCATATAGGGACAAAACGCATGTCTTGTCCCATAGCCTTATTGTCATTCTGTCTTGTTATACTCTAGTCGTTCAAAAATCCTTTGTAATTGCGGACAAGCATCTGTGCCTCGATCGCCTTAAGCGTTTCAACGATAACGCTGACAATGATGATCAGGCTGGTGCCGCCGAAGGATACGCTTGCATGGAATACCCCGTTAAAGAAGTACGGGATGATCGCAACGATCGTTAATCCGCATGCACCGATAAAGATAATGGAAGTCAGGATTTTTGTCAAATAGTCGCTGGTGGGTTTGCCGGGTCTGATACCGGGGATAAAACCACCATTCTTCTTCATGTTATCCGCGACCTCAAGCGGATTGAAGGTAATGGATGTGTAGAAGTACGCGAAAAAGATTGTAAGGAGTACATACACAACCAAACCGATGGAATACTTCAAATCGTTCGGATTGCACCAGTTACCCGAATTCAATCCTTTCAGGATCTCTCCCCATGTGCCGCTGCCGCTTACACCCAAAAAGCTGCAGATGATAACCGGGAACTGCAGGATGGAGGATGCGAAGATGATCGGAATAACACCTGCGGTGTTGATCTTCAACGGAATGTTTGCCGTCTGTCCGCCAACCATTCTTCTACCCTGAATCTTCTTTGCATACTGAACGGGGATCCTTCTTGTACCGTCGTTCAAAAGGATCGTCAATACAACGAGCCCGATCACGACTGCAATAATGATCACACTTGCCACTACGCCAACCGCAATGGACTTACCGGATACGAACTGTGTATACAGGCCGGTGAAATCCTGCGGCAATCTGGAAATGATGTTAATGATCAGGACGATGGAAATACCGTTTCCTACGCCGTGCTCGGTGATTGCTTCACCAATCCACATCAGGAACGCGGAGCCTGCAACCAATGCTGTCACACAGGTGATCACATTGAGTGCATTGTATTCTTCCAAAAGACCCTGACGGCCAAATCCGATCGCCATTGCCACTGCTTCGATCAAAGCAAGACCGATCGTGACATAACGGGTAATGGATACCAGTTTCTTTCTTCCGTCTTCACCGTCTTTCTGCATCTCTTCCAGTTTCGGAATTGCGATGGTCAGAAGCTGAACGATGATGGAAGATGTAATGTATGGTGTGATATTCAATGCGAGTACCGACATGTTCAGGAACGAACCGCCCGTAAATGCATCAAAGAAATTAAAAGCGTCGCCGGTCTGCGCAGCAAACCAGTTTGCGAAGTATTCCCTGTTTACGCCGGGAACGGGCAGCTGTGATCCGATACGGATCACAACGACCATCAGCAGCGTAAAGATAATTTTCTTTCTGATTTCTTTGATCTTAAATGCATTCTTCAGTGTCGTAAGCATTAAATCACCTCTGCTGTTCCGCCAAGTGCCTCAATTTTCTCTTTCGCAGCTGCGCTGAATGCATCAGCCTTCACGTTGAGTTTTTTGGTTAATTCTCCGTTTCCGAGGATTTTTACACCGTCTCTGGGATTCTTAACAACGCCTGCTTCAATGAGTGTGATCACATCAACCGTTGCACCGTCATCAAATCTCTCCAGTACGGATAAATTGATCGCTACGATCTCTTTTGTATTTCTGTTGTTGAAACCTCTCTTGGGAAGACGTCTGTATAAAGGCATCTGGCCACCTTCAAAGCCGATTCTCGGAGCTCCGGAACGAGCTTTCTGACCCTTGTGTCCCTTACCGGCAGTCTTGCCGTTACCTGAACCATGTCCACGGCGACGCTTTTAATTTCTTTGATGCATTTACGGGCGGTTCGTTCCTGAAC
>JAIKWO010000104.1 GCA_024684675.1 Lachnospiraceae bacterium | reverse complement strand
GCCTCCTTAGACAGTATCAGCAAACAAATGTTTCAATTAAGTATACCACAATGCAGGACGATATCGCCACCTGAAAGAGGTTTCCGCTCACGTAGGAAAGGATCAGTCCCGTCAGGAAACCCGCCCATCCCGAAAGTGCGCTGCCCGTTGCTTCCACCATATCGGGAAAAGTCATAACCGACAGCGTTACAAAAGGGACAAAATACAAAAAGGAACGCAGAAAAGGATTCGTCAGCTCCCGCCTGATCAGCGTCAGCGGAAGCACACGGATCAGATAGATCGTTCCGGCCGCAACCAGGAAATAGAGCCATACATTATAATCCATTTACTTCTCCTCCTTCCTGATCGAATGATCCCGCTCCCTCGCCTTCTGAGGGGGCAGGCGCCGGATACTTCGGATACAGATATGCTGCAGCCGCCGAGATCAAAACAGTCAGGACCACGATCCTGCCACTTGGATGCGAAGCGACGAACTCGATCTTGGACGATACATAGCTAAGTACCATCGAGATTGCAACAACTGCTGCCACAAAGTGGTTCTTCTTGGCCGGTGGGATCACGATCGCCAGAAACATGCCGTATAGCGCAACGCCGAGTGCATTCACAAGCGTAGCGGGAAGGATCGCACCTACGACGCCGCCGAGAAAAGCGCCAAGCGCCCATCCGGGAGCAGCAACCGAAATGGCCCCGTAATTGTAGCGGGGATTCAACGTCCCCTCCGTCGCCATCGCGATCCCGAAGATCTCATCGGTAACACCGTAAGAAATACCGAGCCTGTGGATCATCGGAAGCTTCGGATCGACCTTCTGGGACAAAGCGCAGGACATCAGCAGATAGCGAAGATTTACAACAAGTGTGGTAAGCGCCATCTGCAGAAGCCCGCCCGCAGATGCGATCACGGTGAGAGCCGCGTACTGGCCCGCACTGGCCACCATCATAAAAGACATTGCCATCGACTGGATCGGAGTGATACCGATCTTCTTCGCTGTGATCCCCAGCGCAAAACTGACGGCAAAATAACCCAATCCGATCGGAATGCCATCGCGCATCCCCTTTAAAAACCAGGATGTATTTTCAGATTTCATTTTGATCATTTCCTTTTACAATTTACTTCATTAAAGTCGATTGTAGTATACCGCGCACATTATTTCAAGTACATGCGTTTTTGCTGACGCCGAATG
This sequence comes from Lachnospiraceae bacterium, assembly GCA_024684675.1. GTDB lineage: Bacteria > Bacillota > Clostridia > Lachnospirales > Lachnospiraceae > VSOB01. Next base: position 21,746 of record JAIKWO010000104.1, on the reverse strand, counting down.
AAAAAAGCTCTCATGGCGTAAAAAAGCCCGGCCTCTCCAGCCGGGCTTATCGCACAGTCCTTATGCGAACAGATCGTGATACCATTCCATCGAGGATTGGTAAGCTTCATATACGCTCTTGTCATCGATCTCCTGCAAGATCAGAAGACGAGATACTTCCTGCCAGTCAGCAGCTTCATAGTGATGGATAAAGTCAAGCACAGGCGCCAGTTCGCCGCCTTTTCCGGTCAACGCTTTCTCGATCTCTTTGGATACCTTGACCATCTTAAGCGCTTCCTTCATCGGCTTATCAAGCATGACATCGAGGAAGGAGAACAGGCCCATCAGGAACAATTCATCCGCAAGTCCGGCCATGTCAAAAAGTCCTGCCAGTTCTTCTGCAAAGCGTGCCCTGATCAATGTATAACGCATGATCTCGTTCGGCTTGTCAGCGCAGAGTTCTTTGGTGACTGCTGTGTTGATCCAACGCTTTAACTCTTTCTGTCCAAGCATTGCAACCGCATGACGGATCGATGTGACTTCGGAGTTAACCGAAAGACGGTTTGCGATCTTTAAAAGTGATACCACAAGGCCGGTATCCCGACCGATCACATCCGCCGCCTTCGTCAGATCAAAGTCCGGTGCATTCACCACATTAATGAGTTCGATATAGTTTACCTTAAGAGGAGCGACCTCTCGCTCCGATTTCTTAACCGGTGCACGGAAAAACTGTCCTTCGTAAAGCTCATATCCGCCCTTGGCTTTCAGCTTGTCAAAATCCTTCTGAGAATTGACATTCACTGCACAAAGCTTAATATTCGGGAACAGCCTGCCAAAATAGATCTTCGCCTTCTCAATGTCGATCTTGGCGTGATTCAGAAGAACGTAATCCAAAAGAAGCAGGATCGGACGATATTTTTCAAAATCAATAACAGCCAGCTTACGCATTGCCAGCTTGTAACCCATATTCTTTAATTCATGCAGTCTGGCTACAGTGCTCTCATCCGGCGTAATACGCGGATCCATTAAAAGAACGATCTTATCATGAGGTGCCTTACACTGCTCATTGATCGGAACATAGACCGAAACCGGCGATACCTCAATGAACACTTCTTTGTCTGATGCGATCGTCTCAAGGCCGATCTGGTCGATCAGTTCCAATCCGAGGATCGATCCTGCTCCGTCAAAGGTGGCCGTACTAAACATGCTCGGATTCAAAAGCGAATTCTTTCGCTGCGTAAACAGAGAATACGCTTTCACAGCCTCTGTCTCATCAAATAATGGAATCAACGTTGCTAACATAAGAAATACCTCCACAAAGTGACGTCTACACTTGTCATTATTTTACTATATTTTTTGGAAATTGTATAGAAAATTTATTCGGGTTTTTTCGCTCGTTTACTGAATACTCGACCTATGATAGAATTTTTTATGAATTCAATTAAGGAGATCATTCATGCACGATTGCAAAGTTATTTTGAAAAAAGGTGAAGGCCGTACGCTGAAAGCCGGCGGCGCGTGGGTATTCGATAATGAGATCGCCTCGATCCAAGGCATCTTCGAAAACGGCGATATCGTATCAGTCCACGATTTTGACGATTATTTTATGGGATATGGCTTCATTAATACAAACTCAAAGATCACGGTCCGTATCCTTTCAAGAAAACGCGATACACCCGTCACGCCGGGTCTTTTGAAGATGCGTGTGCAGAACGCATGGAATTACCGCAAGGATGTTCTCGCGGATGCGATCGAAGAAAGCGGTCTTGCTGCTCTTAGCTGCCGCATCTTATTCGGGGAAGCCGATTTCCTTCCGGGGATCACCGTTGATAAATTTTCCGATGTCCTCGTAGTAGAGTCACTCGCACTTGGGATCGATCGTATGAAAGGCGAGATCCTCGCGGACCTGATCGAAGTGCTTGCGGCTGACGGTGTCACCATTCGCGGCGTTTATGAAAGAAGCGATGCGAAAGAACGCGACAAAGAAGGGCTCCCGCGCATCAAGGGGTTCCTGCCGCTTATGCCTTCCGATCTTCGCGCGCAGGCATCTGTCGATTCAGAAAAGATCGTTCGTTTTGATACCAAAGTCGAGATCGTCGAAAACGGCGTGCATTACTTTGTTGATGTGGCAGACGGGCAGAAGACCGGCTTCTTCCTTGACCAGAAGTACAATCGCAAGGCAATGCAAAAGCTTTGCAAGGGCAAGACCGTTCTCGATTGCTTCACGCACACAGGGTCCTTTGCACTAAATGCCGGCATAGCCGGTGCTTCTACCGTTCTTGGCGTAGATGCATCCGATCTTGGCATTGCACAGGCAGATGAAAACGCAAAGCTCAACCACCTTGAGAATACCGTTTCATTTCAGGTCGCCGATGTATTTGACCTGCTTCCGCGCCTGGAAGAGCAAGGCAAGCAGTTCGATGTTGTCATCCTCGATCCGCCCGCTTTCACAAAATCAAGGAATTCTGTGAAGAACGCTGTCAAAGGCTATCGCGAGATCAATCTGCGCGGTATGAAACTCGTAAAGGAAGGCGGCTATCTGGCCACCTGCTCCTGCTCACACTTCATGGAACCGGCACTTTTTGCAAAAACGATCGCCGAAGCGGCCCGCGGAGCGCATAAAAAGCTGCGCCAGGTCGAATTCCGGACGCAGTGCGCTGACCACCCGATCCTCTGGGCCAACGACGCATCTTACTATCTGAAATTCTATATCTTCCAGGTCATAAACGACCGCTAGATACGATCAACAGAAAAGCAAGGTCTTTCTAAAGTTTTCCGTTCATTATGACGATATATCAGAAAAGACCAAGGAGGGTGATGCAATGGCAATTGATATGAATGTAACTAATATGTTGAATTCGTACAGCGCTTATATGCACAAAACAGCAGGCAAGGATGCCGATAAGACCAAAAAGAGCGACTCTGCAGACAGAACCTCTGCACCTGCCGCACCTAAGCTTTCCGAAAAAGCTAAAGATCTTCTCGACAAACTCAAGGAAAAATACTCCAATATGGACTTCATGGTAGCGGACTTTTCCACCGATGAAGAAGCTTCCGAGATCTTATCCAGAGGCACCAAGGAGTATTCCGTTCTCTTTTCTACAGATGAACTTGAAAAAATGGCTGCTGACGAAGACTACGCTGCGAAGAACATTCAAAAGTTGGAAGAAGCGGTTAAGATCGGTGACGGGCTGCACAATGAGTACGGACTCGACGCTGCATTGGAAGAGGAAGGTAATTCAACCGTTGTCACCAACGTGAGTGTAGCATTCAAAGCGGACGGAACTGCCGTGATCTTTGCAAGTCTCGCTGAAGTAACGGAAAAGCAAAAAGAACGCATTCAGGCTGCAAGAGAGAAAGCTGTCGAAAACGACAAGGCTGAAGCCAAAAGGGAGAGAGAGAAGCAGGATGAGGAACGCTATGCGCCGTCCAAACAGACGACGATTCAAGCAAGTTCTTACGAAGAGCTTCTTGAAAAGATCAGAGCGATCGATTGGAACAGCATGAAAGAAGAATCTATTTCATCCGGCAAAAAGATCGACTTCTCTGTGTAACAGATTATATCGACTACAAACAACTTCATACTACAAACAAAGCGGCATCTGCAAATCGCAGACGCCGCTTTTGTCATACGTTTATTTGATTGAAAGATTCTTCCAGCCATCATCCGGAACAAGAGAAATATATGTCTTACCTCTGTTAATCACAAGCGGATCATCGTTTTTCTTTAAGAATGTCGTGAATACCGTCTCGCCGATCTTCCACCATTTGATCGGGATTGCCTTCCCGTTTGTGATGTAATATCCGTCAAGGTCTTTGTCCAGACAGTTATAGATCAGATAACCGTTCTCATCATACTGATGGAAGGTACATTTTTCCAGGATCAGATTCTTGAACGCCAGTACGCTTCCGTTGGCTTCATCTTTATACTGACTGCCATATTCGTAATACTCATACAACCCTGTCTCTTTGTTGTATTTCAGTGTGGAACCGTTGTGTTTAAACGGAAGAACAATCTCTGTTGCATCGATCGCATCTTTGTCGTCCAGTTCAAACTCTTCGTCCGCAAAATTGAAATGCGGCTCTTTGAATTCGTCTTTCGTGTATTCAGTCTTAACCTTGCTCTGCTCGATTCTTGCATCAAGCGTTCTTTCCGGATGCGAAGAATCTTCCTGCGTCAGGTATTCGGTAAATTCACGCGCTTTGCCGTTGTCGATACGACTGAAACCACCGCTGATGTTCGTATTGTAAGACTTTGCAATATAAGGATCGATATAGAACGGGCCTCCGTCGTGGCAGAGGATTGCGTTATACTCTGCTGCAAGAATGACGTTGGTCGGTCTTACGCTTCGAATACTGCCGAGGCGCTCCAGATTCTTCCAGTCCTTCATGATAACCATCAGTCTGGTAACTCTGTCGTTTGCGGTACTATTCATCATCTCATAGACAATGTCTGCGTCAGATGTTCCGTAATGCGGAAGCGCCGTTTTCTCATTATCGACCATAACAGCCAGCGGTCTCTGATCTTTAAGACTCTCGTCGATCCAAAGACCTGTCAGCTCGCTTTGATACTTGCCTTCAGTGTTTTCCTCTTCCTTTTTTTCTTCTTCAACCGTTTCCGGCTCTTCCTCCTTGACCTCGTCTTTAATCGAATCAAGCATGGAATCGTTCTTTATCTCTTTTTCCTCTTTGCCGCAACCGGTCATGATCGTCGTACCGAGAAGCGCGAGGGCCAGTAATAAACTGATTCTTTTCTTCATAAAGCAATTGTCCTTTCTTGATGTGATGCATATATCTTGTGTCTCACACACACTCATCATACTATAAAATGGACTCTGTTCCAACTACTTTATAAAGTTTTTCACTTTCAAGAGTTTCGATCCATACGGTCTTACCACTCCATCAGGCAACTTCCCCAGGTGAATCCGCCACCAAAACCGGACAATACGATCTTGTCGCCGCGATTAAGCATTCCCTTCTTGCAGACCTCATCTAAAAGGATCGGAATCGAAGCTGCGGAAATGTTGCCGGTATGATCCATGGTCGTAGGAAAACGATCCATCGAAATACCCAAATGCTTTGCCACAATCTGCAGGATTCGCAGATTCGCTTGATGAAGCAGATAGTATTTTACATCCTCCGGTTTTGTATTGGTCTCTTCCAGAATCTTTTTGATTGATCCGGGAACCTCACTGACCGCGAATTTGAAAACGGCCTGACCGTCCATTTTAACATACTGTAGCCTTGTATCCGTCTGAACGAGAGGATTGTTATTCGTTCTGTTCATGCATGTCAAGTTTTTACCGCGAACGCCATCTGCTCCCTGATCACAAGCCAAGATGCCTGTTTCGGATGCTTCCACTACTACCGCACCGGCTCCGTCACCAAATAGAACGCAGGTACTTCGATCCGTCCAGTCCATGATACGGGACAAAGTCTCCGCACCGATGATCAGCGCCCGTTTAGCAAGTCCGGCCTGCATATATGCATATACTGTATGCAGTGAATACATGAATCCCGCACATGCTGCATTGATGTCAAAAGCCTGCGCCTGCATTGCACCCAGTTCTGCTTGAACAGCGCATGCGCACGCGGGTGTAACAAAATCGTTTGTTACCGTTGCTACAATGATCAGGTCCAGTTCTTCCGGTGTTACTTTCGCATCTGCAAGTGCAGCCTTCGCTGCCATGGTCGCAAGATAAGTCGTTGTCTCTTCCTTTGCAATCGGACGCTCTTTAATACCGGTTCTTGAATAGATCCACTCATCCGATGTATCCATGATCTTCGAGAGATCATCATTGGTCACACGGGTTTTCGCCAGGAAACTCCCTGTTCCGATTATTCTTCCTGTCATTCTATTCCCTTTATGCCTGTCCGATCGCAAACGTCAGCTCCGCCTGCGCGACAACTTTTCCGTTTACGGTTGCTTTTGCGGAGCCGATTCCCATGGGACCTTTCACTTTTCCCAATGTCGTCTCCAGCATCAGCACATCGCCCGGAATTACCTTTCCTTTAAACTTCGCATTCTGGATTGCGGCAAAATATGCCGTTTTCCCTTTATTTTCCGGAACGGAAAGGATTGCCACCGCTCCGGCCTGTGCAAGTGCCTCAATGATCAGGACACCCGGCATAACCGGTTCCTGCGGAAAATGTCCCGCAAAAAACGGCTCATTGTAGGTCACGCACTTTTTTGCCAGAGCACGCACACCCGGTTCCAATTCCTCTACCGTATCAAGCAGCATAAACGGCTGCCTGTGCGGGATGATCTCCATGATCTCTTTTGAATTCATGATCGACATAATTATACTCTCCCAAACACGAGCGTTGCATTATGACCGCCAAACCCAAGTGAATTCGACAGAGCATAAGGAACCGGCTCATGGATCTCTTCCTTGCAGTAATTCAGGTCACATTCCTCATCCGGTACGCTGTATCCGACCGTCGAGTGAATATAACCTTCTTCGATCTCCTTGATGCAGGTGATCGCTTCGATCGCGCCTGCAGCGCCAAGCAGATGACCGATCATAGACTTTGTGGAGTTGATACGCAGATCTTTTGCCTTTTCTCCAAAAAGAGCCTTGATCGCTCTTGTCTCAAACAGATCGTTGTGATGCGTACTGGTTCCGTGCGCATTGATATAAGTGATGTCCTCCGTAGTTAGACCTGCATCCCGGATCGCATTCTCCATTGCCTTGGCAGCGCCGGATCCATCTTCTGCAGGGGACGTAATATGGTACGCATCCGAGCTGCATCCATACCCGAGCACTTCCGCATATATCTTAGCGCCACGTGCTTTGGCATGCTCCAGTTCCTCCAGAACAAGAACGGCTGCACCTTCACCCATGACAAATCCGCTTCTCTCCTTGTCAAAAGGAATAGAGCAGCGCTTCGGATCATCAGATGTCGACAGAGCGGTCAACATGGTAAATCCCGCCACACCAATCTCCGAGATGCCGCCTTCCGTACCTCCCGCAACCATGACATCAGCATCACCGTACTGAATCGTACGGAACGCCTCGCCGATCGAGTTGGTGCCTGTAGCACAAGCCGTCACAACATCAAGACTCTTTCCGCGAAGACCGTACTGGATCGCCACATTTCCGGCTGCCATATTACCGATCGTAAGTGGGATCGTCATCGGGCTTACACGTCCGGGACCTTTCTCTTTGAGCTTATCATATTCTCGTTCAACAACCTGAAGAGATCCTACGCCGGACCCAATCGACGTACCTACACGGAACGGGTCTTCTTTTGCCATATCCAGTCCTGCATCATGCAATGCCTCACCGGCTGCAGCGATCGCATACTGAGAGAACGACTCCATTCTTTTTGCCGATTTGAAATCCATGTATTTTGTCGGATCAAAATCTTTTACTTCCGCTACGAGCTTACATTTATAAGCGGATGCATCGAATTTTGTGATCGGACCGAAGCCGATCTTCTTTTCTTTGACCCCTTCCCAAAATTCTTTCACACTGTTTCCAATGGGCGTGATCGCACCCATGCCCGTAACAACTACTCTCTTCTTCATGCTGTTCCTTCCCTTACATTGTCATGCCGCCGTCAACCGTGATCACCTGTCCGGTGATATAGGAAGCCTTGTCGCTGACCAGAAACGCTACCGTCTCTGCGATATCTTCGGGCTTCCCTTCCCTCTTTAAAGGAATCGCAGAAAGAATTGTTTCTTTTGCCTGCTCTGTCATGGCTGCGGTCATCTCGGTATCGATAAACCCGGGCGCAACCGCATTAACGGTGATCCCACGCGGTGCAAGCTCTTTTGCCACAGACTTGGTCAGACCGATCACGCCCGCCTTGGAAGCCGCATAGTTTGCCTGTCCGGCGTTACCCATGATGCCCGATACCGAAGAAAGGTTGACAATACGTCCCCCTTTTTGTTTCAGGAGCTGCCGATACAACGCTTTAATTGTGTTGAAGCACCCTTTCAGATTTGTATCGATCACACTGTCAAAATCACATTCGGACATCTTGATCATCAGATTGTCTTTTGTAATGCCGGCATTGTTTACCAGAATATCGATATGCTCATACTTTTCGATCAAATTTTTGACCATCACATCAACAGCCTCTGTATCCGCTACCGAACACTGCACCGCTTCTGCTTTTCCGCCTGCGGCTTTGATTGTCTTCACAACTTCTTCCGCTCTGTCCTTTGAACCGTTATAGTTAACAATCACCTCTGCGCCATAGCGCGCAAGCGTGATCGCGATCTCACGTCCGATTCCCCGGCTCGCTCCCGTTACGAGAGCTGTCTTTCCGCTAAGCATTTACAATCTCCTTTAGTTTTTCCAGATCTTCTGTTTTCTCAATATTGATCGTCCGAACTGTCGGAGCAATCTTTTTCATAAATCCGGAAAGCGTCTTTCCGGGTCCGATCTCGATGAACGTATCAACACCGTCCGCGATCATGCGCTCGACAGACTGCTGCCATCTGACAGAAGATGATACCTGTCTAATCAGAAGATCCTTTACAAGATTTATATCATTTACATATTCCGCAGTAGCATTCGCTACATACGGAACCTTCATATCGTGGAGCGTTACTGCATCGAGTTCTTTACCGAGCTTCTTCCCCGCATCCTCCAAGAGCGCACTGTGAAAAGGACCGCTCACCTTCAGGGTAATGCAGCGCTTTGCGCCTTTTGAAGACAGCCGTTCGCTTGCAATCTTCGCAGCATTCTCTTCACCCGTGATAACAGTCTGTCCGGGGCAATTGTAATTCGCAATTGATATTACTTTTCCGGTCTCTTCTGCCACCTCCCTGCAAACATCCTCGATCAGCGCGATCTCAGCGCCAAGAACAGCAACCATGCTGCCTCCCGTCGGAACCGCTTCCTGCATATAGATTCCACGCTTTCGAACTGTTCTCAGCGCGTCCTCTGCAGAAAAAACACCGTTTGCATAAAGTGCCCCATATTCACCAAGACTTAATCCTGCGGTCACATCTGCCCTGATTCCGCTTTTCAGAACCGCTTCCGTCATCGCGATCTCCGCTGCAAGCATTGCAATCTGTGTATACTCCGTGATGTGAAGCTTTTCATTTTCTTCAAAACAAAGAGACTTCATATCAAGACCGGAGACTTCTGCCGCCTTTTCAAATACTGCTTTTGCTTCGGGAAAAGCATCATAAAAGTCCTTTGCCATGCCGACATACTGTGCACCCTGCCCCGGGTATATAAATGCTGTTTTACTCACTTTAAGTACCTTTCCGCCTCTGTCATGATCTCTTCCAGAATTTCCTGACAGGTCTGCTCTCTTTTTACAAGACCGGCAATCTGTCCGGCCATTACAGTGCCGTCGACAACATCGCCGTCGACAACCGCTCTTTTGAGTGAACCAAGTGTCATCCGTTCAAGTTCTTCAAAGCTTGCGCCTTCTTTTTCAAGACGCAGATATTCTCTCGTCATTTTGTTGCGAAGAGATCTGACAGGATGTCCGTTTGAAGCACCGGTGATCTCCGTATCAATATCCTTAGCAGCGATCACTTTCTGCTTGTAGTTGTCATGAACCTGTGTCTCTTTTGCCACAAGAAATCTGGTTCCGATCTGAACACCTTCCGCGCCAAGGATCATGGCTGCTGCCATCCCTCTTCCGTCACCGATGCCACCCGCAGCGATCACAGGGATCGAAACCGCATCCGCGACCTGCGGTATGAGGCACATTGTCGTTGTCTGTCCGATATGCCCACCGGATTCCATGCCCTCTGCAACAACCGCATCGGCGCCCGCTCTTTCCATCATGCGCGCCATTGCCACACTGGCAACAACAGGAATCACCTTAACGCCTGCCTCTTTCATCTTCTGCATGTATTTTCCGGGATTGCCGGCGCCGGTCGTAACAACCTTTACACCCTCTTCTGCAATGCAGTCTGCGATCGCATCCGCTTCCGGATTCATCAACATGAGATTCACGCCAAACGGCTTATCGGTCAATTCCTTTGTCTTACGGATCTCTTCTCTGACCCAGGATGCGGGTGCGCCGCCTACACCGATAATGCCAAGACCACCCGCTTCAGATACAGCAGCGGCAAGATGATGTTCTGCAACCCAGGCCATACCACCCTGGAAGATGGGATACGAGATCCCCAGAAGCTCGGTTATTCTTTCGTTCATGTTATTCAGCCACACCTTTGTCTTTTAAATAGTTCATTACAGCACCGACAGTTGTCAGCTTCTCAAGATCTTCAGAAGGGATCTCAACACCGTAATTTTCTTCAAGAGTCATAACAAGCTCGAAAAGATCGAGGGAATCTGCGCCAAGATCATCCTTAAAATTGGAATTCTCTGTGATCTCAACACCATCGAGGTTTAACTGCTGCTGGATTAATTCTTTTACTTTCTCTAACATTTTGGTTCTCCTTTTACAATCTGTCTATTTTATTTGAATCTAAATTATTTTGACTCTCAAAGTATATGAAAAAAAGAAATGGTTGTCAACCCCTATTCGATTGACAACCTCATTCCTTTTCAGCATTTAGAAGATAAGCATATACTTCCCGCTTCGTGATCCCGCGATCCAACGCAACCGCCTTCATCGCTTCTTTCCCTGTGATCCCCTGCTTCTCATAGATTGCCATATGCTCTTCTATGGAAAGCTTCTCCCAGTCGGCGATCTCATCCTGCTTCTTTTCGGCAAAACTCTTTCCGTCCAAAACAAGTACATATTCCCCGCGTGGCTCTTCCGTTTCATACAAAGAAAGCGCCCCCTTAAGCGTCGTCGGGATAACGGTCTCGAATTTTTTGGTCAATTCCCTGCAGAGCGTAACCCTGCGGTCACCAAGCGCTTCCGAAAGCTCTTCCAACGTGCGAGTCAATCTGTGAGGAGCTTCGTAGAGAATAATCGTTCTTGTCTCGCTTTTCAACTCTTCCAAAATCTGCCTGCGTTCTTTTTTATCGGAAGGAAGAAATGCTTCAAAACAAAATCTTCTCGTCGGAAGACCGGACAGTGTAAGTGCCGTGATGCAGGCACAGCACCCGGGAAGGGAAGTAACCGTGATCCCCTCATCAACGCACATCCGTACAAGCACTTCACCGGGATCCGATATGGCCGGCGTCCCCGCATCAGTGATAAGAGCGATGTTTTTTCCCTCATGTAGCATGCCGACAAGTACTTTGGCCTTATCTACTTTATTAAATTCATGGTAGCTCGTCATCGGCGTCTTGATCTCAAAATGGTTCAACAGTTTGATGCTGTTCCGCGTATCTTCCGCAGCGATCAGATCGACACTTTGTAGCGTCTCAATCACGCGCGGCGTCATATCATTCAGATTCCCGATCGGCGTAGCGCACAGATACAGTTTTCCGTCCATCTTTAATATCCGTAAATATCATAGATCTCAGGTGTATAAACACCCGGGTTTTCGTAAACGATCAACGGCTTTTCCACCGTCATGCCGGAATTTCCGCCCCGCGACGCTTCCAAAAGAACCATGTTCGGTTCTTTATCAACAAACGGATAGACCAGCTTCATTCGTTTGGGTTCCAGTTTGTATCGGATCAATGTTTCCATAATCTCTGCAAGTCTGAACGGTCTGTGCACCAGGAAAAACTTGCCACCCGGCTTTAGTACGCGCGACGCCTCCCGAGCGACATCGTCAAATGTGCAGAGGATCTCATGTCTTGCGATCGCTTTCGGCTCATCAGGGTTACGCAACCCATGCTCTCCGATCATATACGGCGGATTACAGGTTACCGCATCGAACACGGCGTTTCCGAAAATGGCAGATGCTTCCTTGATATCACCCTGCCTGATCGTGATCTTCTCTTCCAAATGGTTCAGCGCAACGCTACGAATCGCCATATCTGCGCTCTCTTCCTGAATCTCAAGTCCGGTCAGGTGCTTGGCTTCCGTTTTCGCAGATAAAAGAATAGGGATGATCCCTGTCCCGGTTCCCATATCCAGAATCGTTGTACCCGACTTAACGGACACAAATCCGGACAAAAGGACAGCGTCCATCCCAAAGCAGAATTTCTCCTGATTCTGAATGATCTGCAGGTGATTACGCTGCAGATCGTCCACTCGTTCTCCGGCCTTCAGATTAGTTGTCATCCAGCTTCGATTTTCCTTCCTGTTTTTCCAGCTTCTCCAGTTCTTTCATCTCTGCAGCTGAGAGGTTATTGCTCTTGCCCTTTTTGTGTCTACGCTTAAACTGGAGCTGCTCGGCTTTGTACTCTTTTAATTCCTTCTCGTCATCAACTTCAACCAGCACCTTCACGGTCTGACGAAGGACATTTACAGAGCTGACTTCTCCCTTCAATCCATCATCCGTCGTGACATAATCACCAACGCCCGGGAGCTTTCTATTGAGCTCTTCGTATGTGTCCTCCTCATGCTTTAAGCAGCACATCAGTCTGCCGCAACATCCCGAGATCTTGGTCGGATTTAAAGAAAGATTCTGTTCCTTCGCCATCTTGATCGACACCGGAACAAATTCAGACAGATGCGCATGACAGCAAAGCGTTCTACCGCAAATGCCCATACCACCGATGATCTTGGTCTCATCACGTACCCCGATCTGCCGAAGTTCGATCCTTGTTTTGAATACAGATGCAAGATCTTTTACCAGTTCACGAAAGTCGATACGACCGTCCGCCGTAAAGTAGAACAATACTTTATTGTTATCAAATGTATATTCCGCATCGATCAGTTTCATTTCCAATCCATGCTTCTTGATCTTTTCAAGGCATACTTTAAATGCCTCTTTTTCCTTTTCCTTATTTTTGACCGCCTGCTCGTTATCACGCTCGTTTGCAACACGAATCACTGTTTTTAAAGGCTGTACGACCTGATCATCCGGAACTTCCTTTACATTGTCAACTGCCGTTCCGTACTCAACACCTCTTGCTGTCTCGACGATCACATGATCGCCTTTCTTTATCTCAAAACGCGCAGGATCGAAATAATAGATCTTCCCTGCGGTTCGAAAACGCACACCGATTACTTTTGTCATCTATAAACCTCCAACTACTATTAATTCTCCTTAATGGTCATCAGGAGAAGTTCCATCGTCAGATCGAAATTGACGTTGGCATTTAAACGATTTTTGGCTTTGTCCAGCGCTTCAATGATCGTTTCGATCCCTTCGTATGCACTCTTGTCAGCCACTTTCTTAATATACTGTATTTCTTCTTTAAAAATCAAGTGATTCACATCATTTGTCGCTTTGAAAAGAAGCACATCGCGATACCAGATCGAAATCAGATCAAGATAATCGTTAATCTCCAATTTGTATTCACCGATCTTTTTTATGGCAGCTACGATCTCACTGATCTCCATATCCTTGATATATTTTAAGAGCGTAACCGCATCTTCCCTGATATGATCAAACTCTTCGCTCGACGCAAGAAGCTTTGCTTTTCCGAGATTTCCCCGTGCAAAAGCGACGCAGAGATCGGCTTTATAGTCCGGAATCTCAACGTTCTCCATAAGAAACTTTTTCACAAGAGAGTCTTCGACAGGCTTCATATTCAGCACAACGGCACGCGAGATGATCGTCGGCAGAAGCGCATTCACGTTGGTTGTCAGGATCAAAATGACCGCATATTCCGGTGGCTCTTCAAGCGTTTTTAATAGCGCATTCTGCGCCTGTTGGGTCATCTTCTCACCTTCACTGATGATGTAGACTTTACGCTTGCTGCTGTATGGTTTGATCTGAATATCGGATGTTACCTGTGAACGAATATCATCAACACCGATACTACCCGGCTTTTCATGTGTTACCCGTATGATATCCGGTTGATTCATCGAAAGAGCCTGCTTGCACGAATGGCACACCTGACACGGCTCAACACCGTCTGCTTCACATTGCAATGCCATGGAAAAAACACCTGCTACAAACTCCTTACCGCAGTAGCGGTCACCGTTAATGATATAAGCATGACCGACCTTGTCGTTTTCGATGGCATTCATCAAGTGTTCTTTCAGCTGATCCTGTCCGATAATATCCTGAAACGTTGCCATGTTGTCCTCCTAGGTGAAAATATCCAGCAATAATCCTTCGATGTCGCCAATCTTTCCAAGGATCGCGATATGATCCTTTTCATCTTTTACAAGCTCTTGAGCAAGTTCATCCAATGTCTGATCAACCAAACGTATGATACCGTAAACGCGATGACGCCCTTTCCGATCCAGAAAGTTCTCTCTGGAAAAAGAATGCGACCTACTGATGATCTCATTCATAAAATCTTTGATCAGGCCACGATACCGCTTCATGTCCCGGACATCCATTTTCTTCGAGATCTTGTTACCCTGCATGGTGATCTCTTCCATCATGGAGTTTAAGCGTGCCTGCAGTTCCGTCTCTTCAATATGGCTGGCCAGTGTGAACTTAAAACTGCCATCCGTTTGCTGCACCTGCTTTTCAGGTTCAATCGGAAGGTTCTGGCTGACCGCCCCGACCTTCATCTCCATACGTTACCTCCCGCAGAGAGCCATATATTCCCGTATCTCGGAAATACAGCGATCCAAATCGTCATTGTAAAACGAGCGCCGAATCCCGGCTTCCTCAATCTTTATATCGGAAAAATCCTCACAGTCCGCAAGGAATCTTCGACACATCTCCTGATAGCGCGGATTTTCCTGCGCCTTCTCACGATCAAGTGCACGCTGCAGGCGCACTCCGTCATCCAGCGCAATATAGATTGGAAACAGCTTCTCTCCTCCGAAGTATGCCTTCGTACTACGATATGAATCGAGCGTTCCGATCATCAGATAATCATACCGATCAAGATCGATATGCTCATCCTTCACGGTAAAGTAATTCCATAAGCCATGAAAAGTATGATAGGAACGCTTTTCAATCACAAGCCCCTGCTCTTCCAAACGCTGCAGATCCGCATCTTTGACAAAATGGTACTCGCGCCCGTCTTTTTCACCCTCTCGGATCGGTCTTGTCGTGTACATAACAACTGTATGAAGCGAGCTGTCCTCCAGTAATTTTTTATAGATCGTATCCTTACCGGATGAACTTTTTCCCATTATATAGAAGATCTTACCCATCGATTAAAACCTTTCCGGTCGCATCAGATCTTCCCGATCCGCACGGCACATACCTTATATTCCGGTATTCTTGCGAATTCGTCAAGTGCTGCATTAGTCAACTCATTTACCGGTGAATCCGGGAAATGGAAAGGCATCCATGTCTCTCCTTCGGACACTTTCCTTCCAACGCGCGCCGTTGCAGTGATTGAGCCTCTTCTGCTTGCCACACTGATCCGCTCACCGTTTGCAATACCAAGTCTCTCCGCATCTTTATAATTTATTTCAATAAAACCTTCCCCGGCAATGTCCATGAGTCCCGGTGCACGGCTTGTCATTGCGGCTGCATTGTACTGATACAGAATACGTCCTGTCATAAGAACAAGTGGATACTCTTCATCAGGTAGTTCCTGTGACGCCTTATAGTCAACAGCATACAAAAGAGCACGGCCTCTCGCAGGATGACCGACATGCATGATCGGCGTTCCGGGACCGTTCTTTTCGCGGCACGGCCACTGAAGGGTCTCGCCGGCATCAAGTCTTGCATGTGAGATTCCGGTAAAACTCGGCGTAACCGATGATATCTCTTCCATAATCTCAGAACTGGTCATTTGCTTTTGTGGATAACCCATCGCATTCATCAGATCAATGAGGATATCTGTATCTAGTCTTGCTTCGCCCTTCGGCTCCACCGCTTTGCGGATCCGCTGTACTCTTCTTTCAGTGTTTGTAAACGTACCTTCTTTTTCCGCATAGCTAACACCCGGCAGGATGACATCAGCATATTCGGCCGTTTTGGTCATGAAAAGCTCCTGGATTACAAAAAACTCGAGGCTCTCAAGCGCTTTAATGATATGATGCGTATCCGGATCCGAAACAACGGGATCTTCACCGCAAATATACAGGCCTTTAATCTTACCTTCGATCGCAGCGGGAAATACATCGGTTGCCTTAAGACCGGGTTTCGGATTTAAAGCAACGCCCCAAGCTTTTTCAAACTTTTCTCTGACTTCGTCGTTATCGACTTTCTGATATCCCGGATAGTCAGTCGGCATAGCGCCCATATCGCATGCGCCCTGCACATTATTCTGCCCGCGCAGCGGATTCACGCCGCATCCACTCTTTCCGATCTTGCCGCAAAGAACAGCCATATCGGACATGCACATAACGCCTTCCGTGCCGGTCGAATGCTCGGTAACTCCGAGGCAATAAATAATCGGTGCTTTTTTGGCAGTCGCATACATACGCGCTGCTTCTCTAAGTCGATCAGGATCAATGTGGCAGATCTCACCGACTTTTTCCGGTGTATACTTTTCTACAAGCGCTTTTAGCTCATCAAAGCCTTCCGCATTTTCGTTGATATAATCGTGATCAATCAGATCCTCTTGGATCATCACGTGCATCATACCGTTTGCAAACGCAACATTCGTGCCCGGTCTGATCTTCAGATGTATATCTGCATGCTTTGCAAGACCGATCTCACGCGGATCCACAACAATGAGACGCGTTCCGTTCTTTACTGCTTTTCGGATCTGCATACCGACAACAGGATGCGCTTCTTCCGGATTTGAACCAATCAGCAGAATGCAGTCTACATCATGCGTAATGTCATGAATCGGGTTGGTCATTGCGCCGGATCCAAGCGTTTTGGCAAGACCCGCCACCGTTGCGGAATGGCAGACGCGCGCACAGTTATCTGTATTATTGGTGCCAAAGCATGTACGCACCATCTTCTGCACCATGTAAATATCTTCATTCGCAGATCTCGAACATGCAAATCCGGCCAGCGATTCACTGCCGTATTTGTTCTTAATCTCCATGAGCTTATCAGCTGTGTATCGGATTGCCTCATCCCAAGAGGCTTCACGGAATTCACCCGTCGTGCGGTCTTTGATGAGCGGCTTCGTGATCCTGTCAGGTGATCCGACAAAATCAAAGCTTCCCGAGCGTCCCTTGACACACAGTCTCATATGATTCGAGGGTCCGGAGGCCGGTTCAACATTTACGATCTCATTTCCCTTTACAACAAGATAGTACTGACATCCTGTTGCACAGTGCGGGCATGTAGTAAGTACTTTCTTTACTTCCCAGTCACGGTATCTCCGTTCTCGTTTCAGTGTGAGCGCACCTGTCGGGCAGACACTTGCACAGTTGCCGCATGTCTCGCAACCGGTTTGTTTGTAATTCTCTCCAAAAGGTGCTTCAACGAGATGGAATGTTCCCGTACGACTATTTTCAAGTGCACCGTTACATGCAATGTTATGACACACATTAATGCATCGCTGACAATGAATACATTTGCTTGGATCATAGCTGATATATGGATTATCGCTCAAGACTGTAAAATGCTTCTCGATCTTGGAGCGGTTCCCCGGGTGATCAGCATGCTCGATTCCAAAGCGATTGCAAAGATTCTGCAATTCGCATGTTCCGTTCGCCGGACAGCTCATACAATCCTGGTTATGATTTCCAAGGATCATCTTCAACATTTCTTTCCGATAGGATGTAAGCGTATCGGATTCCGTTGTAATTTCCATGCCTTCCTTTACCTTTGTGCGGCAAGCAGGTAAAAAAGAGTCATATCCGGCTGCCTCTACCATACAAAGGCGGCATGATCCGATATCAGATACACCATCCATATAGCAAAGAGTCGGAATATCAACGCCGTTAGCGCGCGCGACGTCCAAGATGGTCATTTCGGGAGAAGCCTCGTATTGCTTATTGTTGATCGTAATCTTCATCATTCGCCTCTGCCTCCTTCCATCACGCCACAACCATAGTGATCACATCGCAAGCATCTTCCGGCTTCTCTCATCGCTTCCTCATAGGTCATTGAGAGCTCAACGTGGTTAAAATTGGTCCTTCTCTCGAAAGGATCCTTCTCTTCAATCTCTGCCCGTCCCGTCGGTACACACGGATTCGGATAAGCCGCCGGAATAACCGCATCGACATGAACCTTATGATGATATCCCAGGTACTCATCAATATTATATGCCGCAACCTGACCGGCCGCGATTGCATTGATTGCCGTGGACGGTCCCGTCACACAGTCGCCTCCGGAGAAAACGCCTTCTGTCTTTTTTACCATACATGTTTCATCGGCAAGAATACGGCCTCGCTCAACCGGGACACCAACGCTTTCAAAATGTGCCACATCGCTTCTTTGCCCCACGCCCAAGATCAAATAATCACACTTAAACCGATACGGATAATTGCTTGAGTGCTCCGTTGTCATCATGCCATGGTCATCATATTCGGCAAGGATCTCCGGCTGCAGCCAGACAGCCTGTACTTCATTCGTCTCAGGATCCGCCTCGATATTTAAGAAGCTAAGCAATGTGCGGAAACGCACACCTTCCTGCATTGCTCCCACTATCTCGCTTTCCAGCGCCGTATAGTCATCCCTTTTTCTTGTAAAAACATGTACACTCTCCGCACCCAGACGTACTGCGGTTCGCGCCGCATCCATTGCAACGTTCCCACCACCGATTAACGCAACCTTTTTACCTGTAAGATCCGGTGCATGATTGTTAGCCACATTCTGGAGAAAATCCGCAGCCGGAATTACGTTTTTTGCATCCGCATTTTCCATCGGCATACGATTACCAAGCTGGGCACCAAGGCCAAGATAAACAGCATTATAGCTTTCTTTTAATTCAGTAAAGGTGATATCACGCCCGATTTTTGTATTGTACTTCACCTCGATATCGCCTGTATGTAGGATCGCTTCGATATCCTGATCCAGTCTGTCTTTCGGAAGACGATACTCAGGAATTCCGTATCGAAGCATTCCGCCAAGCTTCTCATGTTCTTCAAAAATAACTACCTTATGACCCATAAGCGCGAGGAAATATGCTGCAGTCATACCGGACGGACCACCGCCGACGATCGCGATCTTTTTCCCGGTTGATACATTTACAACCGGTATTTCAACAGTATCCGCAAAGGCCTGATCAACCGCATATTTTTTAAGCCCTCTGATGTTCAGTGGAGCATCAACAAGACGGCGACGACATTTTCTTTCGCAAGGGTGCTCACATACAAATGCGCAGGCCGTTGGAAGCGGGTTTCTATTTCGGATCACCTTGACCGCACCGGCATAATCGCCTTCTTTTATCATGGCAATATAACCGGGTACATCAACATGTGCCGGACACAGTGTTATGCAAGGAACCGTCTGTTGAACGTTTTCAACACATTTTCCGTTTTCAATATGGCTTTGATATTCATCTGCAAATTCAGTTAAGGAACTCAGAATCAAATTGGCTCCGACAACACCGACAGCACAGTCCGCGGAAGATGCAATCATACGACATTTGTCTTCCATTTGCTTTAATGTCTCTTCCGTTCCGTTTCCTTCCAAGATACGCTTTAAAAGCTGATCGACCTCATACAAACCGTCGCGGCAGGGAATACACTTTCCGCAAGACTGATTCATGGAAATGGACAAAAGCGACCGATATAATGTCAGTGGGCACATACCGGGTGGATAAGATGTCATTCTCGAATGGAACTTACGAAGAACTACATCGATTCGTTCATTCATGTTTCCTTTTTTTGCTAGTTTTCGCATATCCGATGATCCTTTCTTGTTTGATATAATGTCCGTCAGATTCTACGTATTAGACATAACTGTAAGAGAATTATAACATATTATTGATAATGATTATAAAAAAAGAGCCATATGGCTCTTCTTTCCTCTGTTGTTCTATAATTCTATTGTTTTTCCAACCTTCATGACTTCAAGTCTATCTCCAAGCTCCTCCTTCAGCATTGTGAAGGCACGTTCTTTCGTACAATGGCCGGTACATACATATTCTATTCCGGTCTCCTTGATCTTATTTGCCATAGCATATACTTCTTCTTTTGTTTTATTAAAAAGGTGAAATCCGCCGATGATACCATATACATGCTTATCGGGAAATGTTTCCTTTACCTCGCGAATAATGTTGGCAGCACCACCGTGCGAACAGCAATTGATGATTACAAGACCTCTATCCGTATTGAGTACAAGACTCTGTTCATGCGAAAAATCATCTGGTATCCAGCCTAGCGGCGTTTTACGATACATGGATTCACGTCGGCCAATCGCATCGAGTCCCTCTGTTTTATGAGGAATCAGATAGGCGCCATCCATTAGCTGATAATCACCGGAAACCATCTCGATCCGATCAGGGT
The DNA here is from genome assembly GCA_024684675.1 of Lachnospiraceae bacterium. Taxonomy (GTDB): domain Bacteria; phylum Bacillota; class Clostridia; order Lachnospirales; family Lachnospiraceae; genus VSOB01. The sequence continues at coordinate 1,595 of JAIKWO010000104.1, read as the reverse complement.
AGTCCCGAAGCATTCTCCTGGGAATTCCAATATACTTTCTAAAAATAAATTTCTTATGATAGCAATTCGGTGCCGATCCCTCCCGAACGTAAAACTTTGCTTTTGCATTATGCTGAAAAAAAGCCGGGATGCCATTCGCATGATCATAATGGGCATGACTGAGGACACCGTAATCAAAATCTGTTACATCGATTCCCAGCGCTTTCATATTCTTGAGAAAAAGTGTTGACGCCCCTGCATCGACCAGTATTCTCTTACCATTGTACTCCACCCCAATCGCTAGACCCCACTCTCCCGGGATTCCAAAATCAGGCGTATTATCTACAATGATCGTAAGTACAGTTTTCATAGTATTTCCCTCTTTATAAGTCTATGGTTGATCGCGTTCAAAACTCTTTTTTTATCCAAACTCCAAAGTGGCTCAACTAAAAGTTTGCGCGGCCCATCTCCCGTCATTCTATGGATCACAGTATCCTTCGGCAGAATCCGAATGCTCTCAGCTACCAAGTCCGAATATGTTTCAAGATCCATCAACGGGAACGGCTCATTTTGATATACTAGAGCAAGTTCGGTTCCTTCAAGAATCTGCAGCATCTGAAGCTTAATTCCGTCTAATGTCGGCTTTAATCCGGACAGATATCGAATTGTATTGAGCATATCCTCTCTGGATTCACCGGGAAGATTAAAAATCACATGAACGATCACTTCAAAATAATTTTCTTTTAATCTTCGATAAGCGTCTTCAAAAACGTCTAAATCGTATCCCCGACGAATCTGTTCTGCCGTCCTTTCATGCACGGTTTGAAAGCCCAGTTCAATCCAGACAGGCTTGATCCTCTGAAGTTTTAAAAGCATATGCATCACTTCATCATCAAGACAATCCGGCCTGGTTCCAAGCGACAGTGCAACAATATCTTCTCGCTCGATCGCTTCTTTATAGAGCTTGTAAAGTCTGCCCACATCACCATACGTATTCGTAAACGACTGAAAATATGCAATATATTTGTTCGCATCCGTTTTGGAAGCGATCCTTTTCTTCGCCTCCTCAATCTGTTCATTAATCGAAACCGGATCAGATGCGAACTCACCGGATCCACCTTCAGAGCAAAATGTGCAACCTCCATAACCGATCTTTCCATCTCTGTTCGGACATGTACAACCGGATGACAAAGATAATCTATAAACCTTTTCTCCAAATCGTTGCTTTAAATGGTCACTCAAGCGAATCATTACAGCACCTCACTTGCAACACGACATCCGAAAAAAAAACACATTTTCTTCATGTTAATCCATATCCATGAAAAGGTCAAAAAAACAGGCAATATCCATCGGATAAGGCCTGTACGTCTGTTTCTTCAATTAAAAAAATGAGACACGGGGGATTCGAACCCCCGACAACTTGATTAAAAGTCAAGTGCTCTACCAACTGAGCTAGTATCCCATGTTCCCTAAATTTAGGTAGAAAAAAATGCCCAGAACCGGAATCGAACCAGTGACACGAGGATTTTCAGTCCTCTGCTCTACCAACTGAGCTATCTGGGCATTAAGTAGCGGGGGAAGGATTTGAACCTACGACCTCCGGGTTATGAGCCCGA
>JAIKWO010000133.1 GCA_024684675.1 Lachnospiraceae bacterium | reverse complement strand
AACTCCTCCTCTTTCGTGAGTTTTTGTTTTTGATTTTATAGTATTTCTGCGAAACACCTATATACATATATATCCAATTATGCCCAATTTGTCAAGGAATTATTGGGTTTCTTTGTCGATTTCGGCAATTTTTGAAGCGATTTGATCCGACAAAATCATCTCCGGTGAAAGATCTGTCTTGTAAGCAGTCTCGGAAAGTGTCCAAAGGATTTCTCCAAAGACCTTTTCAAGAGATTCTTGATCTCCCAAAGCAGCTGCTTTTTCAAGTATTTCCAGTTCTTTTTTTGCCTTTAGAACGAGATCCTTCGGCTCATCTATGGGGAGATGATAGATTTTTTCAGCTTTTTTTACGACTTTCTTTGCTCGATCAAGCGAAGGAAGTTCCTCGGGAATCTCCAGGAGCGGAGATTTGATCCAACTCTTTCCTTTTTTTTCTTCCTTCTTGATATCCTCCCAGTTATGTCGAATCTCAGCAATCGAATCGGATTTTACCTTACCAAAGATATGCGGATGACGACGGATCATTTTCTCTGAAACTTCTTTGATCACATCATCGATCGTAAACAGTCCTTCCTCCTCCGCGATCAGACTGTGAAGAACAACCTGTAGCATGAGATCACCCAATTCCTCACGCATGTTCTCCGCATCGCCTGTCTCCTCCCATATCCGGATCGACTGCAAGAATTCCGCAGTCTCTTCTGTAAGGCAAGGACGCAAACTTTTATGCGTCTGTACACTATCCCAGGGGCAACCGCCTTCTTTTGCACGGAGCCGCCTCATGATCTTCACAAATTCTTCAAATAATTCCGGCTTTTTCATTCCGTCCTCCTTGGTACGAGCTCAGAGAAGGACAGTTCCATATCTTTGTCAGATCCGTCTACCTGGATCGTATAACTTCTCGTCTGGTAACCGCTCTTTCGAAGGGATACGACATGTGTTCCCTTTTCTTTGGGAAAAGTAGTCGGTACGATGCCGACATAGTTGCCATCAACATAGACCTCCGCGCTCTCCGGTGCATTGATCTTTACAACACGTTCACCATTATCAGCCGAGATTGCATCATCCTCCTGCGGCGTCTTAGTCGTTGTTTCTTTTGTTGTATCCGGGGATTCGGCATTCCCTGTCTGCTCCGTATCCGTCGGCTCCCCGGTCTTTCCAGCATTAATCTGATCTTCCGTCGGAAGTGCGTTATATACGGCATTTTCGTCTTCAACGCCGCCCTCTTCTTTCTTATCGGACTCCGTCTTTCCGGTTAGCTCAGGTTCCATTTCTATATGCAGATTCGCATTGTCCTGTCCAACGCGCAGATACTGGCTTATCGTCTCATAGCCGGATGCGCGTACAATCATCTGATGCAGACCGTATTCCAATGTCACAAAAGTCGATGTATCGACAAGATTGCCGTCAATATATACCTTCGCGTCCGTTGGATACATTGTAAAAAAGATATTACCGGTTTTTACTTCTTCACCCTTCAGTTCACTTAAATCAAGTTGGGTCTCTTCACCGCTGTGTATAACGACCTGCATTGTGCCGCCGATCTTACCATTTCGAACGACAACCTTATAGTCGCCTTCCGGCACAGTCAAAAGCATGTCTTTCGTAATCCGCTGCACATATTTGTTCCCGACTTCGATCCATCCACCGACAAAATAATCTGTTCCTTTAAGACGCAGATATCCGTGCCCACGTTCGACTGAGATCGCATAAACCGTTTTATCTAGACCACTGATCTTCACGATATCGTTCTCATTCAGATCCTCTTCGTCCATCTCTTCATTTCCGGACATCAAAACCATTCGATCTGCAAGACTGAAACGCTTGCCGTCTATTGTCATCTCGCTCCGCTCAAATTGATAAGAGTAATCCGAAATGTTTGTGTATTTCCAATTGTCCGCATTCTGCTCGATGGAAACCGCCTTCTTCGGAAGGCGTCTGAATTTCACATTCACAATATCGCCGGCCGCAAGCTGCGCGATCGAAAGAGCCTGTCCTGTCCTGTCATAGACTGTTGTCGTCCCGTCATATGAAAGTGTATACTTCAAATCTACAACCGTGTTTAAAAACGTCACTTCGCTCTTGGTTTCATTAACCTTCACAACAACCGCCGTATCATACGAATCGTATTCGCCGGGTGCAAAAGTCTTAAATCCCGTCGTTTCTTTTCTGACTTCCGCTTCTTCGTCCACTTCTTTCTCGGCGATCACAAGATCTTTGATCCCGCCCTGAGCACCGCAAGCAGATAACATAAGCGTTACCGTTGCCAGAATGCCTGCATATTGAATTCGCTTGCTTACTCTTCGTTGTTTCCTCATATTTGTGTTAACAAAAATTCCTTTGTATTTTGCTCCGGATGCTCCAGCACGATCTCCAAAAGTTTCTGTAAGACTTCGCCAACCTCTTTGCCGGGCTTCATGCCGCACTCTATGAGATCGCCCCCTGTTACAGCAAGTTCTTTAAGCGCCAGGCAATCACCACGTTTTGCGATCATCCGAAAGAGCATATCTGTCTTTTTGATCTCTTCCTCGGAAAAAAGTGCCTGCTTTCCCTTTGTCGCATCTGCAATTGCAGCCTGAATTTTTAAGAGAGTGAGAAAAAGCTCTCGTCCGAGTAAAGAAGCTGTTTTTCTGATACTCACTTCATTTGCGCTTATCGGTTTATACAAAGATGCGGACAGTTTGCGCACCTTCGTGATCGTATCATTATCAAATTTTAGCCTTCGAAGAACCACCATAGCCTCTTCTGCATCCCCATCAAACAGAATGGTGTATCGGATAAGCTTATCCGGATCGGATGCTTCCAATGCTTTCATGATGCGTAATGCCTTGCCGTCCTCTACTTTTTCATCCCACTCCGGGAGTACGATTTTTGTGATCCCGTATTCATGCGCTTTCTCAATAAAGGACGGATTCGGCGATTCCAAAAGTTTCGTCAGCTCTTCTCGCACGCGTTCTGCACTGATCTTCTTAAGGTTCGGCGCCAACTGCCTGATCGCTTCACCTGTTTTCTCTTCGATGGTATAGCCAAGCTGCGCCGAAAAACGAACGGCACGCATCATGCGGAGCGCATCTTCTGTGAAGCGCTCAGTCGCTTCTCCAACGCAGCGGATCAGTTTCCTGTCCATGTCCTGCTGCCCGCCGAAGATATCAACGAGACCGTCTTTGTGATTGTAAGCCATCGCATTGATCGTAAAATCACGACGAAGTAAGTCTTCGTGGAGGTCCGTGCAGAACGTCACTTCCTTTGGATGACGCGCATCCTCATACTCACCGTCGATCCGATAGGTCGTCACCTCAAAACCGGCTTTGCCCATCATGACCGTCACAGTCCCATGCTTGATTCCGGTATCGATCGTTCTCGAAAAACACTTTTTGATCTCCAAAGGCTTCGCGCTTGTCGTAATATCCCAGTCATTCGGAATGCGTCCCAGAATGACATCACGTACGCAACCACCGACTGCATAGGCTTCAAAACCCGCTTCTGTAAGCGCCTCTATGATGTTGTCCACTTTTTGCGGTATTTCTATTCTCATCGTTTTCTATTATAGCACAAGCAAATCGGTCTTATACGAAAAAACCGCGGAGCCAAAAAGCTCCGCGGCAGTCATTCTTTTCTTAATATGCACGTCCCCAATAAACCATTTTCTTCGCAGGTTTACCACAACAAACACATTTATCGGAGATCTGTTCCTGTTCAAACGGCATACAACGGCTTGTTACACTCAGGTCGTCCTTAATCTTGTCTTCACAAGCCTGATCACCACACCACATTGCCTTTACAAAACCGGCTTTCTCGTTGAAGATCTTCGTGAACTCATCGTAGTCATGTGCTACATAGGTATGCTCTTCACGATGCGCTCTCGCACGCTCAAGCATATCCTTTTGCATGGTCTCAAGAATCTCTCCGACTTTTGCATCAAGCTCGCCAAAAGCAACTTCTGTCTTCTCTCTCGTATCTCGACGGCAGATCACGCACTTGCCTGCTTCAATATCCTTCGGTCCAACCTCGACACGAAGCGGAATACCACGCATCTCCTGCTCGGAGAATTTCCATCCCGGACTCTTATCGGAATCATCGACCTTTACACGGTAGTTACTCTTTAAAATCCCTTCAAGTTCAAATGCCTTATCAAGTACACCTTCCTTTTTCTGCTGGATCGGAATGATCATCACCTGTGTAGGCGCGATCCTGGGCGGCAAAACCAGACCGGAGTCATCACCGTGAACCATGATGATTGCACCGATCATTCTGGTCGTCATACCCCAGGATGTCTGATATACATATTTTAAAGTATTATCCTTATCCGCAAACTGAATGCCAAACGCCTTGGCAAATCCGTCGCCAAAGTTATGGCTTGTGCCGGACTGCAATGCCTTTCCGTCGTGCATCAAGGATTCAATCGTGTAGGTCGCTTCGGCACCGGCGAATTTCTCCTTATCGGTCTTGCGTCCTTTGATAACCGGAATAGCCAGCACCTTTTCACAAAAATCAGCATACACGTTAAGCATCTGAATGGTGCGCTCTTCCGCATCCTCAAACGTAGCGTGCGCTGTATGACCTTCCTGCCATAAGAATTCTCTGGAACGAAGGAACGGTCTTGTCTCCTTCTCCCAGCGGACTACACTGCACCATTGATTATATACTTTAGGCAGATCTCGATAGGAGTGAATATCGTTCTTGTAAAAATCACAGAACAATGTCTCAGAAGTCGGACGTACACAAAGACGTTCCTGCAGTTCATTAAGACCGCCATGCGTAACCCACGCAACTTCGGGAGCAAAGCCTTCCACATGATCTTTCTCTTTTTCAAGAAGGCTCTCCGGAATGAACATCGGAAGATATACATTCTGAACGCCTGTCTCTTTAAACATCGCGTCCAAATTCTTCTGGATGTTTTCCCAGATCGCATAACCGGCGGGCTTGATAACCATACATCCCTTTACACTCGTATAGTCAATCAATTCTGCTTTCTTCACAACGTCTGTATACCATTGTGCAAAATCTTCTTCCATCGAAGTGATGGATTCCACTAATTTCTTATCTGCCATTTTCCTGCATTTCCTTTCTATGACTACATGGGCAATTCTATGTTAAATCGGGCGAAAAGTCAAATTACAAAGGTTTTTTCTTCCTTTGTGCGTGGGTGAACAAACGTTAGGCTGTAAGCACAAAGCTGTAGTTTCGGCGCGCGGTTATCCACATTTCCGTACTTGGTATCCCCAATGATCGGGGTTCCCATATGAGAAAGCTGCGCGCGAATCTGATGAAAACGCCCCGTTTTGATCTCGATATCAAGTACTGCTGACGGTCCGTACGATCTTCCGCCTATCACAAAATCATCAATCGTTTCTATGACTTTGTAGAAAAGTTCGCTTCGTTTCCAGTCGCTTGATTCCATAGGAGCAACACTTTGCACTTCGGTTTTTGCTTTCGTTGCATCTTTCTTAAGATAATTGATCAGCGTTTTCTCCGATTCGCCCGGAATGCCGCACACGATGGCTCGATACTTTTTGTTAAGGATGTTTTCCTTAAGCTGCATAGTAAGTCCGGCTGCTGCCGCTTTTGTTTTTGCAAAAACAAGCAGGCCCTCCACCGGTTGATCAAGCCTGTGAACAATGCCGAGATATGGTTCTTTTTTGCCGCTTTCCTTCGCTATGTGATTCTTACATTCACTGACAACGTCTGTTTCATAGCTCTTTGCAGACTGTGTTGCAATCCCCGCCGGCTTATGACATACGAGCAGATCATCGTCTTCATAAATAATTTTTGTTTTCATTGCCATTCATTTTAATGAATTATCGCGTACAAGTAAAGAATTTGTACTATAATCTATTTATAGTTTTTTAATAATAAAATTAGGCGCATTTTATTTTACAATTTTCTGTTCATGATATACTCTTTACAGGTGTGTTTTTTGGAGAAAAAAATATGAAATTACGTACACGACTGATCCTTACGTTTTCCATCATTTTCTTCATGCCAATGGTTCTGATCATTTTCACTTTCTGGGGACTTGATTTTTTTCTGAATCACTCCTTCAGCAGACCCGATATGATCGAATCATTCCTGACGGATATGGGGATCTCAATTGTTTTGATCCTGTTTATCACGGCGTCCCTCCTGACGCGTTGGATCTACCGGGGCGTTTTCAGACCGGTACATGATCTGAACGTGGCCATGCAGAAGATTGCGGAAGGAAATCTTGAATACGAGCTTGCTATGCACGGACAAGGCGAACTCGGTGATCTCTATCGCAATTACGAGGACATGCGGCTCCGTCTTAAGGAGAACGCAGATGAGAAGCTTACTTCCGAACAGCAGAACAGAGAGCTGATCAGTAATATCTCGCATGACTTAAAGACACCGATCACAGCGATCAAAGGCTATGTCGAAGGTATTATGGACGGCATCGCAGACACGCCGGAAAAGCGTGATAAATACGTTCGTACGATCTATAATAAAGCAATGGATATGGACAGACTTATCAATGAGTTGACCTTCTACTCCCGCATCGATGCAAACCGTATCCCGTACAATTTTCACAGAATCAACGTCGCGGATTATTTCAGAGACTGCGTGGAAGAAGTCGGACTCGAGCTGGAATCCAAGAATATCCGCCTGAACTATTCAAACATGGTCGATCCGTCGACCAGGATCATCGCCGACCCCGAGCAGCTTAAGCGTGTGATCAACAATATTATCAGCAACAGCATCAAATACCTGGACAAGGAAGAAGGACAGATTGATATCCGCATTTTAGATGAGATCGATTCCGTCCGAGTCGAGATCGAAGACAATGGCAAAGGCATTGCCACCAAAGATCTCAGCGTTATCTTTGAACGGTTTTACAGAACCGATGCATCCCGCAACTCATCCAAAGGCGGAAGCGGCATCGGACTATCCATTGTTAAAAAGATCATTGAAGATCACGGCGGTTACATTTGGGCCACCAGCAAAGAAGGAGAAGGAACCTGTTTACATTTTGTCATCAGAAAATACAGAGAGGTTAAAGGCAATGAGTAAAATTCTGATCATCGAAGACGAAGAAGCTATCGCGGACTTGGAAAAAGACTATCTGGAGATCAACGAATACGAGGTCTGCATCGAAAACGCCGGTGATACCGGTTTAAAACGGGCACTTTCGGAAGATTTTGATCTGATCATTTTAGACCTCATGCTTCCCAATATGGATGGCTTTGAAGTTTGTAAAAAAATCCGTGAGTCCAAAAACATTCCGATTTTGATGGTTTCCGCCAAGAAGGAAGACATTGACAAGATCCGCGGACTTGGACTTGGTGCCGACGATTATATTACGAAGCCATTTAGTCCCAGCGAACTTGTGGCACGCGTAAAGGCACATATGGCCAGATACACAAGGCTTGTCGGTTCACAGGCGCAGGAAAACGACATCGTTGAGATTCGCGGGATCCGTATTGACAAAACAGCGCGTCGCGTCGTGATCGACGGAGAAGAAAAAGCTTTTACCACCAAAGAGTTTGATCTTCTGACATTCCTTGCAGAGCATCCAAACCGTGTCTTCACAAAAGAAGAACTTTTCCGTGAAGTTTGGGATATGGATTCCGTCGGTGATATCGCAACCGTCACGGTTCATATTAAAAAAATACGTGAAAAAATCGAGTTTGATACCGCAAAGCCGCAGTACATTGAAACGATCTGGGGCGTAGGTTACAGATTCAAAGTATAAACAATTCCGGATTATAATGAAAAAGCGCTTAACCGTTCAAAACGGTCAAGCGCTTTTACTATATTCATTCTTACAATCAGGTTGTCTGGTTCCCGAGGAAACGCAATCTCCGGATCGCTTCTGCCGCAATCTTACAGAACTCACCCTTTCTGGCGCGATCTTCGTTTTCGCCGGCTGACCCTAAAAAGAACTGAGCGGTTTCTTCAAAGTACCTCTCCGCATTCTCGATATCATCCATCTTGAAGGAAACGGATCCGCAGTATAGTGTACGGGTCGAATTATCAAATCTGGATTCGTATCTTTCCGCAGACGGTAATTCTTCGTTGTCTTTTTTCTTGAATTCGTTGTTCAAAGCCTGAATCAAATTTTCTCTTGAAAAACCTGTCATACTACGTTACCTCCTTACATTATGCATTTGTTCGTACGCCAATCTGATAGTACTCGATACCGTATTCGTTTACACGTTTTGTATCATATTGATTCCGTCCGTCAAAAATGATCGGATTTTTCAAAAGCCTTTTGATCTCAAAGAAATCAGGACTTCTGAATTCTTTCCACTCCGTGATAAGAATGAGGGCGTCAGCCTCCGGAAGTGCCTCATATTTACTCTGTGCATAGGTAACGCTCTCGTTACCTTTTAAGTAGCACTCGCGCGCTTCTCTTTCTGCTTTGGGATCATATGCTACAATCTTCGCACCTGCTGCCGTCAGTTCGTTGATGATTGTGATCGCAGAAGACTCTCTCATATCATCTGTGTCCGGTTTAAATGCAAGACCCCAAACGGCAAATGTCTTGCCTTTTAAATCATCACCGAATTTTGCTTTTACCTTGTTTACAATCACGCGCTTCTGCGCATAGTTTACATCCTCCACAGACTGCAGAAGCTTGGTTTCATAACCGTATTTCTCCGCTGTCTTGATCAACGCCTGCACATCTTTCGGGAAGCAGCTTCCGCCGTATCCGCATCCGGGATAGATAAAGGAAAACCCGATTCGCCTATCACTGCCTATACCACGACGAACCTTGTTGATATCCGCTCCGACACGTTCACAGATATTGGACATCTCGTTCATAAAGGAGATTTTGGTTGCTAACATGGAATTTGCTGCGTATTTTGTCATCTCCGCGGAGAGAATGTCCATGATGATTAGGTTCTCACTGTTCATCATATAAGGCTTATAAAGTTCTCGCATGGTCGCTTCTGCTTTTTCGTTATCAACACCTACAACCACACGATCCGGCTTCATACAGTCGGCGATCGCGCTGCCTTCTTTTAAGAATTCCGGATTCGAGATCACATCAAATGTCAGATTGGATTTTCTCTTATCCAGTTCAGCCTGGATTGCCGCGCGAACTTTCTTTGCCGTCCCAACCGGTACGGTGGATTTATCGATTACATACATATGGTGGTCCATATTCGCACCAATGCTCTTTGCTACAGAAAGAACATACTGCAAATCTGCAGATCCATCCTCTCCCATCGGGGTACCGACTGCAATAAACACGATATCGGATACTTTTAACGCTTCTGCAATATCAGTCGTAAAATTTAAACTTTTCGAAGCATGGTTGCGCTCCACCATCTCTGTAAGACCGGGTTCATAGATCGGTATGATCCCGTTCTTTAAATCTGTGATCTTCTTTTCGTTCACATCAACACACCATACGGTGTTGCCCATTTCGGCAAAACATGTACCTGTAACCAGGCCTACATAGCCTGTTCCGACTACTGCTACCCTCATTTATTGTATCCTCCAATGCTTATTTATCACGGGTTACTGTTCCCCGATCAACTTTATATACGATATCGCAATTCGCGATCGTACTCAACCTGTGCGCGATGATCAGAAGAGTCTTCGATCCGGCCAGATAATCGATCGCTTCCATAACGGCTGCTTCCGTTTCATTATCCAATGCGGACGTCGCCTCGTCAAGAACCAGAAAATCCGGATTATGATACAGCGCTCTTGCAATGCCGATCCTCTGACGCTGACCGCCGGACAAACGCACACCGCCTTCACCGATCACGGTATCAAGTCCATTTTCCAATGTATCGACAAAATCTGCAAGTTGTGCTTCTTTGACCGCATTATGCAGACGTTCTTCACTTACCCTTTCCGCCGGAATTCCAAACAGGATATTCTCCCTGATCGATGCATCGAGAAGTGCGATTGTCTGCGGAATATAACCCAGTTTCCGATGCCAAGCGGACAGATTTTCCTGTATATTCTTTCCGTCAACATAAACGGCACCCTGCTGCGGCGTTAAAAGACCCAAGATCACATCCGCCATCGTTGTCTTGCCCTGACCGGACGGTCCCACAAAGGCAACAGACTTGTTTTTGGGTATCTCTAGATTTACATCTCGAAGCACATCATGTGCCATTGCGGGATAACGGAATGAAAGATTTTTTACTTCAATTTTCTCATGAAATACAAATTCATTCCCTTGATCTTCTTCGTCCGAATTCTTCATCTGCGATGATGCAGAAAGGCGATGTCCGATCAGCTCCTCTATCGCCAACAAATCATGGTAGATCGAATCAATCGCCGGTTTGCTGAACATAATACGGCTCACGTATTCCGCAATGCGGTTTGCTGACGGTAACATACGAAACGCCGCAACAGCAAAGATAGACATTGTTGGTATAAAAGTTGAAACATCCGATCCCAGCGCAACCCGCACGCAGATAATAACCAAAAGACCTGAGATCACAACCGTTTCCATCACCGGCTTCGGAATCATCGAATAGAGCTTAAATTTGCGGTTACTCTCCGCATAATCCTTATATTGCCTGTCATACTTATTTAAAAAGACCTGCTCGCGATTCAAAACTTTGATCTCTTTAACGCTACGCAATGATTCGAATACCGTCTGTCTGGTATCCGACTGCCTATCTCTGCTTTTGCGACCGGCTCTGCGAAGACGCTTTCTAAAAACCTTTGTAAACAAAAGACCAAAAAGTCCGATCAAAACAAGCGTCCCGATCGTGATCGCTAAATCCTGAAATCCAAGAAACAGAAGAAGCGCGAGACAAACTCCACCTTCCGAAGCAAATTGCAGTCCTGCCAGGATGGACTCGAAAAACGCTGTAACATCTTCGTTGATATTACGGCTTAACTCTGCACTGTTATGATTCAGATGGAATACATACGGTTGATTGATGTAACACTGCATCATTCGGTACGACAAAATCCGCTGATTGTCGTATGTAAACCGGTATTGCATAGCATGCATCACATATACATAAATATTCTTTAAAATGTAAATTGCTATAATTGAAATGCCAAGCGCAATGATCAATTGATCGGTTCCGTTCAGATGAAGCATGTCGTAATATAAACGAATATAGGGATTCTTCATTAAGGTATCCGGATCCAGCACCGCATTGATAAAAGGAAGAACCGCACTCACGCCTACCAGTTCCACAAATGCGCCGATTACGATCACGATAAAAAGCCATAAGGCTTTTGCTTTCTGCTTTCGATCAAAGACATATGCAATTTTCTTCCAGGTACTTTTCAAAGACAAAACCTCACACAAACAGTTTCAGATTTCAAAACATTGCGTGTTCATGCCAATTCCACGCATGCGTTACAATCGTATCGATATCTCCGTATATCGGCTCCCATCCGAGGACACTTTTTGCTTTCTCGGAGCTTCCGACCAGCTTCGCCGGGTCACCGGGTCGTCTTTCTGTCATCGTAACTGGGAAATCTTTCCCAGTCACTCTCTTAACCGATTCTACCACTTCGAGTACCGATGTGCCAATTGTATTTCCAAGGTTGAAAAAATCGCCCTCGCCACCTTTCTCCAAATAGCGAAGTGCTCTGACATGCGCATCTGCAAGATCCATCACATGAATGTAATCGCGAATACAGCTTCCGTCCGGCGTGTCATAATCTGTACCGAATACTTTGATATCGGAACGTTTCCCGCTTGCCGCGTCAAGTACGAGCGGAATCAGGTGCGTCTCAGGATCATGACTCTCGCCGAGTTCACCTTCCGGATCCGCTCCGGCGGCGTTAAAATAGCGAAGAACAACAAACTGCAAGCCGTATGCTTTCTTATAATCTCTAAAAATCCGCTCTACGGTCAACTTGGTCATTCCATAGGGGTTAATCGGATTTTGCGGCATATTTTCAACAATTGGCACTTTTTCCGGCTCCCCATACGTCGCACACGTCGAAGAAAAAATAATCTTATTGCAGCCGTATTTTCTCATTACGCGCAGAAGATTCAACGTATTGACAACATTGTTATAATAGTATTTCTCCGGTTCCTCGACTGATTCGCCTACATATGCAAATGCTGCAAAATGATAGACCGCTTCTATCTTGTATCGCTTAAAGACCTCCTCGATCTCGTCAATGTTCGCAAGATCCCCTTTAATAAAAGTGCCCCACTTAACTGCTTCTTTATGACCATAGATCAAGCTGTCAAATACAACTGTCTCATATCCCTCATAATATAACTGTTTATTGATATGGGAACCGATGTAACCGGCTCCTCCGCAGATTAAAATTGCCATTATGCATCTCCCATTAAAATAATCTTTTGCAGAATCATTTTATCACATTTATAATAGTAGGCAAGAATACTTGGAGGAAATCTTATGTATCCGGCTGACGCTATCAATAAGATCCGTTCAACTTTTACAACTGAACGTAAATTTGCATTCTTCAGTGCATTCGGAATCGGATTGCTCGTTCATTTTTATAGGCTTACAAACCATCTCCTGACATGGGATTCCGTATATAACTTCTACGATCCGCAAAACAAAATAGCGCATGGGAGATGTTTTCTGACGCTTGGCTGCGGGATCAGTTCCTACTACGACATTCAGTGGATCATCGGGCTGTTTTCTCTGTTATGGCTCAGCCTTACTTGCGTATGCCTTACAGTAATCTTTGAGATCAAACGCAAAGGATTAATCTTCTTAACAAGTGTAATCACCGTTGCATTTCCTTCTGTTGCCGGCACATTCGGATATATGTACACGGCGGATGGTTACTTCCTTGCACAGCTCAGTGCCGCTCTTGCGGTTTTGATCACAATCAAATATCGAAAGGGTTGGATCGGTGGCTTGTTTTTATTAGCGTTTTCGTATGGATCCTATCAAGCGTATGTTTCCTATGCCGTGATGCTGATCTTAACTTGGCTTATCCTGCAGATCATACAAGAAAACATCTCTTCAGCATTACCGTCACAACTGCTTCGCCTTCTTCTAATGGGCATTGGAGGCACTGTCTTTTATTTTATTTCCGTCAAGGCTCTCGGTCTTATCCAGCACGAAACGCTGGCAGATTATAATGGGATCAGCGCAATGTCCATACCCGGTCCTGCTGCATTTATTGTAGCCGCTCAAAACTGTCTGATCGATTTTGCATACTTCTTCTTCGGACCGCTTGATAAGGGATATCTTTTCAAGTGCATCAATACTGTGACCTTTGCGACCCTGATCATTTTGGTTTTGATCGCATGGCGCCAAATGGGTATACGTCGTTTCAAAGGAATTCTTTTATCACTCCTTTGCTTTGTTGCGATGCCGTTTGCATGTTTTATGATCTATTTCGTTTCTCCGGATGTACGTTATTACATGCTGATGGAAGCCGGCGTTTCTATAATCTACCTGCTTCCGCTTCTTCTCTATCAGGAACTGCATCTGTACGATGACAGTGAACCGAATTTTGCCGGAAAGCGTATCATGAGTTGGCTAACAATCCTTGCGGTCGTCGCTTCTGCATTCTACTTCATTCTGGTTGACAATATCAGCTATCTTTATATGACTACATCTAACTCAAAAACGTTCCAACTACTGTCTCGAATGGCAGCCGTGATGGAACAAACAGACGGTTATGAACATGCAAAAAGACTCGCTGTCATCGGTCACTTTGATGGCTATGATGACATCAATATCAATCTACCTCCCGCGATGGCAGGTGTACGGGATGGCTACATCATCTCTGAGTCCGCACACTATACCGCAATGTTTGATACTTACTACGGAATTGCGTTAGAACCATATTCACGAAATGAAATCACATCTCTTCAAAAAGAAGCGTATGTATCCGCCATGCCTTGCTGGCCACAAAAGGGAAGTGTAACCGTACAAAATGATACACTGATCATAAAAGTATCTGACATACAGTAATAAAAAAACGAAGCAGTGTCTACTGCTTCGTTTTTTTGATTGTACAAAACATCTCATGATCGATATTTCTTCCGTTTGAAAGATAGAACTCCACGCAATCGGCATTCTTTGGATCAAGCAAATCATCCGGTTTTGCTACGCCTCCCGGATGCGCCAGAATTTCCACCGGTAGTCCTTTTTTCTTTGCGATCTTTACAAGTTCCGGGCAAATGATCGAAACACGTTTATGATCCATATGTCCACTCATCAGGATCCCGCAAAAAATGGCTGTTTTCTTCGAAAGAGGCGTTAGAAGATCGTGCGCAAGCAATCTGCAGATCTTGAGAACTGCACCTTTTACCAGATTGATCGGCTTTAAACTGAAAAAAACATCCGGATGCTTTAGATACGGGGTAAACGGTTCTGAAGTGATCCGTATGTACTCGACCTTTTCCGGTTCAACATTTTCAAAAATCGCCTCCAATACCATTGGGATCATATGATAGTGTTGGTGGCTGTCAATACGAATACTGCTTACATACTGTTTTGCAATCTCCAACTGCGCTCTCAGTTCAAAAGAAATCTGCTTTTTCCATTCACATCTTTTTGCGGATCGCCTCGGCAAAAGCGAAATCAGAAACAATCGGAAAAAAGATGTACGCAGCATCCCTCTTTCATCCACGAGAAGAGGAACCTTCTTCGGATCTGCCACAGAGGGTCCCTCTGCCAGATTTAAATGAATATTCGTATGGAGATCAGATATATAAGGCTTCAACATCTCCATACATGCCGCAACATGCGGACTGTTAAAAAGGACGCTGACGGAATTCAAAACACCATCTCTATGGCATTCCAAAATATGTTCGGATATTTCCTGATTTGCAGCATAATCGTCAGCATGATAGATGATCATTTGTTTTCTGTCTTTTCATCAATTCTTATTAATAGATCGCTTAGAGTTTAAACACTGCAGATCCGTAAGGTGGCAGGTTAAAACTAATCGAATAATCACGGTAATCCCACGGCATTTCATCCGGTTTGATTGTCTTTGGAATCTCATGCCCGTCCCCGCCGTATTTTGTCTCATCGCTGTTTAAAAGCAGCGTACAATTTGTTTTGTCAGGCACACCCACGCGATAATCATTTCGCTCCATCGGCGTCATATTCATCACGAACAGGAGCTTTTCTTTTCCGTTTGGTGTCTTTCTGATAAAAGCATATGTGCTCTGATCGGCATCATCCGCCTTTACCCATTCAAATCCGTCCCAACTGTTATCAACCGTATACATGCAAGGATGTTCCCGGTATAATTTCAAAAGATCGGCGAGATATGCATGCATACCACTGTTAAGCGGATCTCCAAGAAGATACCAGTCAAGTTCACGCTCCTCGCACCATTCTCTCTCTTGTCCAAAATCCTGACCCATGAACAGATGCTTTTTGCCTGCATGACCAAACATATAAGTATAACCTGTCCTTAAGTTTGCATATTTGTCCTTGCGGTAGCCGGGCATTTTTTCAACCATAGAGCATTTTAAGTGAACAACCTCGTCGTGCGACAGAGGCAGAATATAATTCTCACTCTCGTTATAACTCATCGCGAATGTCATCGCATAATGATTGTTTTTCCTGAAATACGGATCCAGTTTCATGTATTCGCAAAAATCATGCATCCAACCCATATTCCATTTAAAACTGAAATACAGACCACCTTCTTCAACATTTCCTGTGATATGCGGCCAAGCTGTTGACTCTTCTGCGATCATCATAACGCCCGGAAATTTTCCGCGTACAAGCGTGTTGAGATGTTTGAAAAACTCTATTGCCTCAAGGTTTTGGTTCCCTCCGTACTGGTTGGCAACCCATTCGCCGTCTTTTTTCCCATAATCAAGATAAAGCATGGAAGCAACCGCATCCACGCGAAGTCCGTCGATATGATATTCCTGAACCCAAAAAACCGCATTCGCGATCAGGAAGTTGGAAACTTCCGTTTTCCCATAATGAAAGATCTTTGTACCCCAGTCAGGATGCTCGCCTCGTCTCGGATCCGGATGTTCAAACACCGCCGAACCATCAAATTCTGCCAGCCCATGCGCATCTTTGGGAAAATGTGCCGGTACCCAATCAAGGATTACACCAATCCCGTTCTTGTGAAGTGTATTAACAAGATACATAAAGTCCTTCGGTGTACCGTAACGGGAAGTAGGCGCATAATAACCTGTTACCTGGTAACCCCAGGATCCGTCAAACGGATGCTCTGCGATTCCCATCAGTTCCACGTGTGTATAGCGATACTCTTTCAGATACTCCACAAGTCTATCAGCAAATTCACGATAGGTATAGAACCCATCATCGTCTCTTCCCGGATGACGCATCCACGAACCGATATGACACTCATAGATTGCAATCGGTTCCTTGTTCATATCTTTCTTCTTGCGTGCTTCCATCCAGGACTTGTCTGTCCACTTAAACCCGGACAGATCTGTTACGATAGAAGCAGTCTTTGGTCGAAGCTCCGCATAATTTGCAAACGGATCGGCCTTGTAAAGCTCGCGGCCGTCTGCTGCCGTGATCATATACTTATAAAGCGCACCTTCTTCGACACCGGGAATAAACAATTCATATACACCGCCCGGACCGATCTTTTGCATTTCATATTCGTACGGATTCCAATTATTAAAACTTCCGGTCACATGAACAGTGCGCGCATTTGGTGCCCATACCGCAAAATGCACGCCCTTTTCCTTGTTTTCCTCAGAAAGGTGCGCACCAAGTTTTTTGTAGAGTTCGTAATGCGTTCCTTTTGCAAATAAGTATTGATCTGTTTCCGAAATAAACACTTTTTCCAGTGCGGCCATCTGCATCTCCCTCTTACGAAAAATCCTTTTCGCGAAGAATGATCATATCTTCATCATCATATCGTTTGCCAAACATGATATCCATTAAATGCGGAATTGTCTTTCGGTTTACATGACGAATCGCTTCATCGACAATATCTTTAATCTCACCCGATGTAACGCTATGCTCACTGGTCTGCATCTCAGCAATTCTTGTATATAACGCTAATACACCCATCTCATCAATCACGTATTCGCGTTCTTCCGCATAGCGCTTTGCATATTGAACAAGCATATCGTTGTTCATCGCCTCAATATCAACGCGCAGATTGAAATTCTCCGTCAATTTTGGATTATTATCCGAAAGCTTGTTAATATTCAGTTTCGTATCTTCGAGGATCACAATGATACCCTGATCATCACGTTCTAACAGTCTTTGCAGATTACGTACGGTATCACTTGTTAGATCACCTGCTTTTTCAACGATTAATGCGCCGTTCTTTAGTTTCTCAATTACCATCTCCAGCTTCTTCTTATTCAAAGCCTTTCCAGTAATCTTTGCGATATGTCCCGTAAAGTTTGCGTCCATTCCCTGGACATCCTTTACGATATTTCTTGCCAAATTGACACTGCCCATATCCGCCTCGCCTGTCACAAGTACGTTTCCTGTACTTGCAGCAAGGCTGATTTTGTCGAGAACATCCAGAATCTGGTGCATGGTTCCCTTTGTCTGAATGAAGGGACCGAACAGTTTCTTTTCTTCCGGCGTCATATTCCGAATCCGCTCAGATTCTTCGGACTGCTCTGCCGATGCAGACGTCTCTTCTGCTTCTGTTTTGACAGCACTTTCAGATATTTCTGAAACAGCGGATTCTGCTTCTGCATCTTGAGAAGGTTCCTCGATTTCTGCAAGTTCTTCAACTTCAGGAAGATCTGCTGTATCCAAAGGCGCAATCTCTTCGGTTGCCGTATCTTTTTCTGCTGCCTTTGTAAGCTCGTTGAGACCTTTCAGTTCTTCTTCCCGCATGGCTACTTCTGCCATGGAATCCAGCTGGCTCATCAGCGTTTGTTTTGTCGCGGAATCAAACTCCGAGAACATGTCGCTTGTTTGTTCTTTCACACGTTTTCTGACTGCTTCCGCACGCTTGGTCTCATTTTCCTTTTTCATCTTTTCCCATTCAAGGAAAATGTCTTCCAAACTAAGCTGACCGGTAATCTGCTGTTCCGGCTGCTTGGTCTCTTCCGGCACAGCCAAACTGATCTGTCCGTCATATTCCTGGGAAAGGAGTTCATCGAAAGTCTCACTCTTTTCTTTCGCCATGGATTCTGCTGACGGTGTGACCATCTTAATCTGCGATGTGTGAATTATCGTCGGGATATTCTCAGACCCTGCCATACGAACGACGCGTACGCCGTCATCTTTCTTTGGAGTCTCTTTCTCTTCCGGCTCAGCTGCTATGATCTCTTTTGTTTCAGTCTGCTCACGAACCACTCCTTCCGGTTCAGCCGTCACTTTGAGCGGTGTTGTGTTCTTATCCTCGTAATAGATCTCTTCTGCGTCGAGCTTAATCTCCTTGATCTCACCGGTTATCTGATTATTTACCAAATTCGTCAGAATCTCTCTTGTAAACTCGCCCGGCTCTTCTTCCACTTCTTCCGGAAGCTCTGGTGCGAGCGCCGTTGCAAGATTCATTTCGCCGGAATCATCGAACGGATCTTTAATGATTGGAATCGTTCCTGTTGCAACCATTGCATTAAGTTCTTCGGCTTCACTGCTTTCAGGCGCTTTTTCCGTCTCGGAAGGAATCAAGACTGTCGCATCCTCCGACGCTTCCGGCTCTACAGGTACGCTTTCCGAACCCAATACTTCTTTTAAATTCTCCGCAAGTTCACGCTGCAAGTTGATTGTCGCATATTCGCTGACATTAACAGCAGGCACTTCAAACTCCGGCTCTTTTTGCGGCGCCTCGAAAGTCATCTCGCCATTATATTTTTTCTGTTGCTCCGGTGTAAGGGGCGCATGCAGCATTTTAAGCTCCATCGCTTTTGTCACATATTTTCCTTCACCAAACCAAAGGATCAGGTTGTCGCATTCTTCCACACATTTGGTACCGAGACCGATCCGATGGTATAAGAAAGCAAGTTCATATAACCATTTTTCTCTGAATTCTCTGTGCTTTAATTCTTCAAGAACGCCTATGCGCTCTTCAATGCTAACCTCTTGCGCTTCGTATAATTTATACTGAAGAATATATCGTCCGTTGTCCTTTGGCGCTACTTGTACAAATTCTTTATAGTATTCGACAGCCTGAACAACATCATCTAATTTTATGGATAACTCACAAAGGGAATAAACGATCATTTTCCCTTCCGGATATCTCTCATATGCAAGGAGCAAAATCTCTCTTGCTTCCTCATATTTCTGACACACTTTATAGAGATCACTAACTGTACAGAGCATGGAAACATTTTTCACTCTGCGCCAATCTATGGTGTCTGCGATCTTCATCGCTTTCGTATATTCTTTTTTGGCGATAAGGTTTTTGATCTCCTCAGCGCGTAACTTGTATTCGTACTTATCCAAGATATTCTCCTCTGTGGCTTCCTGCCAAATGCACACAAAAACCCACTTTTTATCTACTCTAAAGTGTATCATAGGGTTTTGGGAATGTCAAAAAAAACAACAAGATATTGTGTTTTTCTATTTCTTCCTTATTATAATTTGTGGTAATCGGACGCTTTCTTGACATTGGTGTGCTCGAATCCTATAATAATCGGTAGTTTGACACATGAAAGTGCAAAATTAAAAGGTAGGAAATTAAAATGAAAATTTTTGAAGAACTGAAAGCAAGAGGTTTACTTGCGCAGCTAACCGATGAGGATGAGATCCGTGAACTTGTCAACAACGGAAAAGCTACTTTCTATATTGGATTCGATCCCACTGCAGACAGCCTTCATGTCGGACATTTTATGGCACTTTGTCTGATGAAGCGCCTGCAGATGGCGGGCAATAAGCCGATCGCTTTGATCGGCGGCGGTACAGGCATGATTGGTGACCCTTCCGGCAGAAGTGACCTTCGTCAGGTTTTAACAAAAGAGATCATCCAACATAACTGCGATTGTTTTAAAGAACAAATGAGCAAGTTTATTGATTTCTCCGATGGAAAAGCGCTGATGGTCAACAATGCCGATTGGCTGCTAGATCTTAATTACGTAGAATTCATCCGTGATATCGGACCGCACTTCTCCGTTAACAATATGCTTCGCGCAGAGTGCTACAAGCAGAGAATGGAAAAAGGTCTTACCTTCCTTGAGTTCAATTACATGCTGATGCAGAGTTATGACTTCTTTGAACTGTTCCAGCGTTACGGCTGCAACATGCAGTTCGGCGGCGATGATCAATGGAGCAACATGCTCGGCGGTACAGAGTTAATCAGAAGAAAACTCGGCAAAGACGCTTACGCGATGACAATCACCCTGCTTTTGAATTCCGAAGGCAAAAAGATGGGCAAGACCCAGAAGGGTGCCGTATGGCTTGATCCCAACAAGACTTCTCCTTTCGAATTCTACCAGTACTGGAGAAACGTTGCTGATGCCGATGTATTGAAATGCATCCGTATGCTTACCTTCCTGCCGCTTGAAGAGATCGATAAAATGAATGATTGGGAAGGCAGTCAGCTCAATCAGGCAAAAGAGATCCTCGCATTCGAGCTGACCAAGCTTGTTCACGGCGAAGAAGAAGCAAAGAAAGCACAGGACGGTGCTCGCGCACTTTTCTCAACAGGTGATGCTGCAGATATGCCGACAGCTGAGCTTTCCGACGAAGACTTTAACGAAGAAAGCATCGATCTGATCGGTGTCCTTGTGAAATCCGGCCTCGTACCGACAAGATCCGAAGGAAGGCGTGCGATAGAACAAGGCGGTGTTACCGTAGACGGTGAGAAAATCACCGATGTGCATGCATCTTTTGAAAAAGCTGCATTTGCCGATGGTATGATCGTAAAGCGCGGTAAAAAGAATTTCCGCAAAGTCTTTGCAAAATAATATGATAACAAGAAAGCGAATGGCAACAGGCCATTCGCTTTTTTATTTCATGATGATGCAATCAAAGTAATTCACTTATTCTTGCAAACTGCTCGAGTGTCAATGCTTCCCCTCTGATCGTCGGGCTAAGTTCCATCTTCGCAAGCGCGTTTTGTA
>JAIKWO010000119.1 GCA_024684675.1 Lachnospiraceae bacterium | reverse complement strand
GGAAGATCGTATCCCTGAATCCTGCCGGTGAAAAGATACTCGACGTTGCCGCGGATGAGGTTGTCGGAAAAGCATTTGCGGGCGTCTTTTTCTCAGATGAGAGAAATGACGCCTTTAATCAGCTTGTGCTGGATGCGATTGCCGACCCGGATACCGTTAAAGACGGCTTTGTTTCCTATTCTCATGAGGATACGACAAGGCAGATCAGACTGCTTACTTCGCTTCAGGTGGCAAATGGTGAGAAAATCGGCATCATCATTGTGATCTCTGATATGACAGAGCTTTTTGAACTGCGCGATGCGATGAAAGCGATGGAACGGATCCGCAAGCTCAACGAAAAGCTCGAGGAGAGGAATGAGATCCTGCGTCGTACATTCGGACGATTTCTGTCTGATGAGATCGTTCACGAACTGCTTGAGACGGAGAATGGTCTGCAGCTTGGCGGCAAAAAGGAGCGTCTGACCATTATGATGAGCGATCTGCGCGGATTTACCGCGTTGTCGGAGCGGCTCAGCCCTGCCGATCTTTTGACGATGCTCAATCATTATCTCGGTGAGATGACGCGGATCATTCAGGCGCATCGCGGCACGATCATCGAGTTTATCGGTGACGGGATCATGGCGATCTTCGGCGCACCGCAGTATTTTGAAGATAATGCCGCGGAAGCGGTGGCGGCGGCTGTCGAGATGCAGCGCGAGATGGATAACATCAACGCCTGGAATGAAGATAACGGATTCCCGTATCTGAAAATGGGTATCGGCCTTAACCACGGCGATGTGATCGTCGGTAATATCGGTTCCGAGATGCGGACCAAATACGGCGTAGCCGGTAAGGAAGTCAACTTAGCCGGCAGGATCGAAAGCTTTACGACAGCGGGCGAACTTCTGATCTCGGAGACGGTTCGATGCGCAGTCGGTACGGATCTGAAGATCGCAGAGACAAGACGGGTCGTTCCGAAAGGCGCGAAGGCACCGATGAATGTATACCGTATTGTCGGGATCGGCGCACCGTACAACGTGGAATGCAAGGAAGAAGTGGTCACAAGAAAGACGTTAGGTAAGCCTTACGAGATCGCTTTCCGCATGCTATCCGGCAAGAATGTCGGAGTCGATGCGGTGGCGGGCACGTTCCTGGAACTCGGCGAAGGCGGTGCAATCTTAAAGACAGAAGCGCGGCTGGAACGTTTTGACAACATTCTGATCGAATTCGGCGGCGATCTCTACGGGAAGGTAACGCATGATCTCGGTACCACATATGAGATCACATTTACCTCGCTTCCGACCGGCTTTGCGGATGAGATGAAGAAGGCTTTTGCCGACGGCTAAACTTGCGGAAAAAAGTTCTTGAAAAAGAGAAAAACATAGTGTAAACTGTAACGAGTTACAACGTGTGTTTTTTAGGAGGAATAGTAGAATGATTTCTGCAGGCGATTTCAGAAATGGTATTACCATTGAAATTGATAGCAATATTTTTCAGATTATTGAATTTCAGCATGTTAAGCCCGGAAAAGGCGCTGCTTTTGTAAGAACCAAATTAAAGAACATCATCAGCGGTGGTGTGGTTGAGAAGACCTTCCGTCCGACAGAGAAGTTCCCGCAAGCAAGAATCGACAGAAAAGATATGCAGTATCTTTACTCTGACGGTGATCTCTTCAACTTTATGGATGTTGAGACATACGATCAGATCGGTCTGAATGCGGATGCCATCGGTGATGCATTAAAATTCGTTAAAGAGAACGAGATGGTTAAGATGTGCTCCCACAACGGCAAGGTATTTGCTGTTGAGCCCCCGCTTTTTGTAGAGCTGGCGATTACGGAGACAGAGCCCGGCTTCAAAGGCGATACCGCGACAGGCGCTACAAAGCCCGCGATCGTTGAGACCGGCGCACAGGTTCTGGTACCTCTCTTTGTTGAGATCGGTGATGTGATCAAGATCGATACGAGGACCGGCGAGTACCTTTCCCGCGTATAATTCATTCAATCTGAAACGTACGGCAAAGCTTATGAGACAACAGATTTTCTGTTGTCTCTTTTTTTCGCAAAAAGGAGAATGAAATGAAAGATTATAAGGATTTTTTGGAAGATGTTAAGGATGGATTGAATGCCTATTATGGAGAAGACGGAAGAGCGTCCGTCACAAGGGTTGAGAAGAACAATGATGTGCAGTATTACGGAATCACGATCAGGAATACGGACAGTAATATTTCTACCGTTATTCATATGGAAGGCGAATTTGAAAGGTTTCGCAGTGAGGGGATGCTTGAAAACGTGATCAGACGCGTTGTACAGTTTCATGAAACGCACGCTGCCCGCTTCTCGATCGATACGGAAACGATCCGGGATTACGGGAAGATGAAAGAGAGACTGATCTGCAAACTGGTGGGGTATGAGAGGAACAAAAAGAGGTTGCAGAACCTACCGCACATCCGGTATCTGGATCTGGCTGTTGTTTTCTGCTGCGACATGACGCGGGAGGGGTTCGGTGCCGCTTCCTTCGAAGTACAGAAGAAATTGTTCGATGAATGGGCGATTGATCTCGAGACACTGAAGGAGGATGCGTTCCATAATGCTCCGAAGATCAGACCGGCAAAGATCAGGCGTATCGAAGAGGTACTTGGGACATTGATGGGTGAAAACGTTGATGCCCTGTGTATCCCCGAAATGTATGTTTTGACGACCGAGCAACAGCAATACGGCGCATCGGGTCTTTTATATCCGGATGTGCTGAAAGACTTTGCAAAGGAAAAGGCATGCAATTTTTACATCTTGCCAAGCAGCGTACATGAGGTAATCCTGCTTGGTGATATCGGTAATTACGATCCGAAAATGATGGCGGAAATGGTGCGGGAGATTAACATCTCACAGGTGGAGGATATAGAGGTTCTTTCGGACGGCGTATACTATTATGATCGCATGGAAGAACGTGTGATACGCCTTTGACAACGGGAAATTGGTATGATATTATGTACAAGATGGTGTAATAATTTTGTAACATCTCAGCACCCGTAGTCTAACGGATAGAACGAAGGCCTCCGACGCCTTTAATGCAGGTTCGATTCCTGTCGGGTGCATTTCTTATTTTTATGAGAGGAAGCGTGACACGTGGCAGAGAATTCAAAGCATAATCAGACCAGATGGAGTGAGATTCTTGAGTTTTTGAAGGATCATTGCATCGAAGCGAAGGAGTGGGCGATCGCCCATAAGAAGATCTCCATTCCGGTTGCCGCAGTTGTGGTTGTGGCACTTCTTTCTGTGGTGGCGCTTTTGTCCGGCAAGGACGAAGAAGCTCTGCCGGAAGAGACGCAGGCAGTTGATGGGATCGAGACCATGAAGGTGCCGGAGGTTCCGCTTGAAGAGAATGCGGTACCCAAAGTCAATGAACTGATGGAGCAGTACTACAGTGCGCTTGCGGCCGGCGATACGCAAGCACTTGCTTCTTTAAAGAACTATTTGAGCGATACGGAACGCATTCGTGTTGAGAAGAAGAGCCAGTATATCGAGAAGTACGAGAATATCGTATGCTATACCAAGGTCGGACTGGAAGAGAATTCATATCTGGTATATGCTTATAATGAAGCAAAGTTTAATGGGATCGACACACCTGCACCCGCGCTCAATACATTTGTCGTAAAGCAGAACGAGCAGGGTTCCTTATATATATATGAAGGCGATCTTGATGACAATACGTTCAATTACCTGCAGGAGCTTTCAGCGCAGGATGATGTAACACACCTTTGCAATACGGTGCAGGCCAAGTATAATGATGCGGTCGCATCTGACGAGAAGCTTTCCAAGTTTATGGATGATTTCTCACAGATGATCAAGGAAGAGGTTGCAACGGCTTTGGCGGAGTTGGAAGTCAAGGAGGATGAGCCGGCTGCGGAGACAGCGGGTGATACCGAGCAGAAAGCGGACGAGCCGAAAGTTGCGGTTACGGAAGTAGAGGCGACTTCAACGGTCAATGTTCGTGCATCCGATTCGGAGAAGGCAGATAAGCTTGGTAAAGTGGCACAGGGAACAAGACTTCCCCTTCTTGAGAAGCGTGCGAACGGCTGGAGCAAGGTTACATTTGAAGGCAAAGAGGCTTTCATTAAGTCTGAATTCCTTGCAGATGTTGTGAACGTGGTAGAGGGTGACAATGCGAATGCTGCGGCACCTGCGGAGAATAAGCCCGCAGAATCAAAGCCTGCTGAGACAAAACCTGCAAACGGCGGAATGGTCGGAACCGACGGAAAAGTTACTGCGAAGACGACTGTTAATGTCCGTGCAAAGGCTTCCGAGACGGCAGATAAGCTCGGTGTTCTTTACAAAGGAGATAAGGTTGAGCTGATCATGCAACAGGCAGACGGTTGGTGCAAGATCAAATACTCCGGCAAGACGGGTTTTGTTAAGACGGATTATGTTGAATGATCCGAAATGGTAAAGGATAAGGTCGCATAGAATGATCAAGAGTATGACAGGCTTCGGCAGAAGCGAAGCAGCTGATGAAAAGCGCAAATTCACGGTCGAGATGAAGGCCGTCAATCACAGATATCTGGATGTCAACATCAAGATGCCCAAGAAGCTCAACTTCTTTGAATCTTCGATCCGTAGTCTTTTGAAGGAATACATTCAGCGCGGTAAGGTTGATCTGTTCATCACATTGGAAGATTTTACCGAGAACAACGTTACGATCAGGTACAATAAAGAGATCGCAGCAGAGTACATGAAATATCTTCGTCAGATGGCGGAAGACTTTTCGCTTGATAATGACGTACGCGTATCCACCCTGTCCCATTATCCGGAAGTATTCGGTATGGAAGAGCAGGTTATGGATGAAGAAGAGATCTGGAAAGGACTCTCCAAAGCAATATCAGCTGCAGCGGAGGGATTCGTTGCCACCAGAATTACGGAAGGCGAGAACCTGAAGAAGGACCTCATCTCCAAACTGGACGGAATGCTGGCGCATGTGGATTTCATCACAGAGCGCTCCCCGATCATCATCAAAGAATACAAGGAAGACTTAAAACAGAAGATCGCTGATCTTTTAGGTGATACCAAGGTGGATGAGTCCAGACTTCTTACGGAAGTTACGATCTTTGCGGATAAAGTATGTGTTGATGAAGAGCTTGTTCGCTTAAGAAGTCATATCCAGCAGACCAAAGATGCGCTGAATGAAGGCGGCAGCGTTGGGCGTAAGCTTGATTTCATTGCACAGGAAATGAACAGAGAAGCCAATACAATTCTTTCCAAAACATCCGACCTCGAGATCTCTAATCGTGCGATCGAACTGAAGACAGAGATCGAGAAGGTTCGTGAACAGATTCAGAATATCGAATAGACGGAGGCTTTTGTATGACTGAGCGCAGAGGGATCCTCGTTGTTGTATCCGGTTTTGCCGGGGCTGGCAAGGGAACGATCATGAAAAAACTTGTCAGCGAATATGACCGATATGCGTTATCAATCTCGATGACGACCAGATCACCCAGACCCGAAGAAGTGGACGGAAGAGAGTACTTCTTCATTTCCAAAGAGCAGTTTGAACAGAACATCAAAGACGGTTTACTTATAGAGCACGCGCTCTATTGTGACAATTATTACGGAACACCGCGCAGGTATGTTGAGCAGCAGCTTGATGCGGGCAAGGATGTGATCCTGGAGATTGAGATTCAGGGTGCGCTTCAGATTAAGAAGCGTTTCCCGGAGGCGCTCCTTCTCTTTGTGACACCGCCTTCGGCAGAGGAGCTTCAACGGCGCCTCATAGGGCGCGGCACGGAGACACCGGAAGTTATCGCGAAGCGGATGAGACGCGCCGGTGAAGAATCCGAAGGGATAGAACAATACGATTACATTGTGATCAACGACGATGCAGATCGTGCCACGGAAGAGACACACAGGATTATCCAGTGCGCGAAGAATGCACCTTTACGCAATAATGATTTTATCAATCTAATCAGAAACCAGCTGAAAGCGCTGGCGAAAGGAGAATAATTATGTTACATCCATCTTACACAGATCTGATGAAGGTCGTAAATGCAGACAGTGAGAATGAGACCCCGGTAGTCAGCAGCCGTTATTCCATCGTGATGGCGACATCCAAGAGAGCCAGACAGCTGATCGACGGCGATGAACCGCTTGTGAATGCGGAAGGCAAAAAGCCACTTTCCGTAGCGGTTGAAGAGTTAAATCAGTCGCAGATACAGATTTTATCAGATGAAGACTAAGAACCACCTAAAAAGAGAAATTCTTATGGAATTTCTCTTTATTTGGCTATAAGATGATTATATGAACAATGTTTTTAAGGTACATTTTGTTTCGCTGGGATGCGACAAAAACCTGGCGGATTCGGAATATATGCTCGGCGTGCTCCGCTTGCGCGGATACGCATTTACGGATGATGTAAACGATGCGGATGCCGTTGTTGTCAACACGTGCAGTTTTATCCTGGATGCAAAGGAGGAGAGTATCAACACGATCCTTGAAATGGTAGAGCTGAAAAAAGCCGGAAAGATCAAGGCGATCGTAGTGGCAGG
Organism: Lachnospiraceae bacterium; assembly: GCA_024684675.1. GTDB lineage: Bacteria > Bacillota > Clostridia > Lachnospirales > Lachnospiraceae > VSOB01. Next base: position 4,092 of record JAIKWO010000119.1, on the reverse strand, counting down.
ATGTCTTGCGCAGCGTTACCGCGGTGAGATGAAGGATGAGATCCCGGAAGTTGACGGTCTGGTCGGCGTGACGGCGACGGAGTCGATCGCAGACGCTTTGGATCGTGCACTGCAGGGTGAGAAGCCCGCTTTTTTCAAAGATATATCCGCACCGATGCCGGAATACGGCGGAGAGCGCGTTCTAACGACCGGCGGGCATTATGCGTATTTAAAGATTGCGGAAGGATGCGATAAGCATTGTACATATTGTGCGATTCCGAGGATCCGCGGTCAGTACAGAAGTGTACCGATGGAAGAGCTTCTAAGGCAGGCGGAAGACCTTGCGGGGAGCGGCGTGAAGGAACTGATCCTGGTTGCACAGGAGACAACCGTTTACGGCAAGGATCTTTACGGAAAGAAATGTCTTCCGGAGCTTCTTCGTAAGTTGTGTGCGATTTCGGGATTCTATTGGATTCGGATCCTATATTGCTACCCGGAGGAGATCACCGATGAGCTCATCGAAGTCATGCAAAGTGAGCCGAAGATCTGCCATTATTTGGATATGCCGATTCAGCATGCGAGCGATACCGTTTTGTCGCGAATGGGCAGAAGGACGAATGAGGCGGAGCTTAGAGACAGGATTGCATCCCTTCGGGAGAGAATTCCTGACATCTGTCTTCGTACCAGCCTGATCACCGGTTTCCCCGGCGAGACGCAGGAGGATTTCGAAGAGCTGTACCGCTTTGTAAATGATATTGAATTTGACAGGCTCGGCGTCTTCACCTATTCCAGAGAAGAAGATACGGCAGCTTATGATATGTCTGACCAGATTGAAGAGGATGTAAAAGCTTTCCGCCGTGATGAGATTATGACGCTCCAGCAGGAGATTGTTTTGGAAAGTGCTCCGGCCATGACAGGGCGGATTATGGATGCCATGGTGGAAGGTAAGCTTGCTGATGAAGATGTGTATATCGCAAGGACATATCGCGATGCGCCTAATGTGGACGGTCTCCTTTTTATCCATACAGGTGCGACGCTGATGACAGGTGATTTTGTCAAAGTCAAAGTAACAGGCTCGAATGATTATGACTTGATAGGAGAGATTTTTGATGAATATTCCGAATAAGTTGACAATGTTACGTGTGCTTTTGATTCCGTTTTTTGTTTTTTTCATGCTGGTTCCGCCTGTCAGGCCGATCTTCGGCGCAGCGGATCCGTGGGTTGCGCTTGCACTGTTTATCATTGCATCCGTGACAGATCTTCTGGATGGGAAAATTGCGCGCAAATACAATCTTGTCACCAACTTCGGCAAGTTGATGGATCCTTTGGCGGATAAGCTTCTGGTTTCTTCGGCGCTCATCTGCCTGACATATCAGGGGACACTTGAAGCCTGGATCGCGATTGTGATCATTGCGCGCGAATTTATCATCAGCGGTGTCAGACAGCTCGCTATCGAGGCCGGGGTTGTGATATCGGCAAGCTATTGGGGCAAGTTTAAGACAGTCTTTCAGATGATCATGGTCGGCATGATGATCGTGAATCTGGAGGTTCTCATGCCGCTCCAGGTGGTCATAAAGTGGGTTGCGGTTGCACTGACGCTTATTTCGCTGGTTGATTATCTGATCAAGAACCGGTCACTGATCTTAGGGAAGAACGGCAATGACATCTGAACAAAGTCTGGTAGAGCTTCTTGCAAAATACAAACTGAAGATCACAACGGCTGAATCCTGTACGGGAGGCTTGGTTGCCGCAACGCTGATCAATGTTCCGGGTGTTTCGGCTTATCTGAAAGCAGGCTATATCACTTACTCTGATAAAGCAAAGCATCGGATTCTTGGCGTTCGTAAGAAGACGTTGAAAAAGTTTTCGGCGGTCAGTGATAAAGTTGCTGCAGAGATGGCGAAGGGCGCCGCAAAGCTGGAGAAGGCGGATGTGGCGATCGCCGTGACAGGTCTTGCGGGTCCTGACGGAGGGACAGAAAAGAAGCCGGTTGGTTTAGTGTATATCGGCATATACGTGCGCGGGAAAGTTCGCGTAAAGGAGTGCCGTTTTGACGGTGATCGCGAGAGCATCAGACATAGCAGTGTGGCGGAAGCGCTTAGATTGACACAGAAAATGATTCTCAAAAGTTGCGGAGAGTAAAGCATGAACGAACACATCGAAAGCGGATCAAATGAAAGAAGGCAGGATAGCGGCAGCGTATGGCGTGTGCTTGCGATCGCATTCGGCATTCTGGCCGTTTTACAGATGATGGTTCTTTGCTTTATTGCCGGCTTTGCAACACACTATCTTTTATCACGCCTGGGTGAGCGAAGTGTACAGCAGTGCCCCGCTTTTGAGCAGCCCGCGCCTCCGGCGGCAGGTCATGCACCGGCTGTAGAAGATCCGGCTTTCGGAAATGTGCGCCCGGACGAGAAGCAGTCACCTGCACCGGCACCCGAAGCACCTGCAGAAGAGGCTCCTGAAGAGGAAGAGGAATACATTCCTCGCTCCACGGACACCTATTATAAAAAGATCGCAAATGCGATCGATGAGAATGTTTCCTATCGGTTTCATTCCAAATCTTATACCAATTCCGATGAGAAGAATGGTGTGGATATCATCGCGAATTATTATGAGATTACAGACAGCAATATCCCGAATATCGACAAGATCAACGAGCAGATTAAAAACGCGGCAATGTACTATGCAGAAGAATTTCCAAAGAATTCCAAGCTTGCGGAGTACACCGATTCTTATACTGCGTATATAACGGCTTATGTGACATACAATGATGAAGACGTGATCAGCATTGTTTTCGATGAATATGTTTCGTTCCCGGGTGCATACTTTGTAGATCTGCTTCCGATGAACATTGATGTACGTAATGGCGTGATCCTGGACAACACCGGTATCCTTTCGGTTGATGACAGATTCGCAGCGGATTTTAAAGAGCGCTGCGTGCGCCAGAACGGTGAGCTCGAGGTTGTTTCCAAAAGTACAGATCGTCAGATCCGCGATTATCTGACGGATCCTTCCACATTGATTGCTTTCTATACGCCCCTCGGAATGGAAGTGGGCATCAATTATGCAAATCTTGAAAACAGTGGCTGGGTTACCGTCACTTACAAAGATTATCAGAAATTCATTTCAAGATCTTAATCCGAACGAAGAAATAGATGTTTCATACCGGAAGCGGGAAGTCAGCGCCCCGCTTTCGGATGATTTTTTATAAAAAAAGATTTGACAAAATCGAACAAATGTTTTATTCTCTAAACAGAACATTTGTTCACTATTTGAACATAAAAGGAGATTTCAAATGGAAAAAGAAGATAGATTAAAAGCATTGGATGCGGCTCTCGGACAGATTGAGCGTCAGTTCGGTAAGGGCGCTGTTATGAAGCTCGGCGATTCAAGAGCACAGATGGACATTGAGACGATTCCGACAGGTTCGTTAAGCCTGGACATTGCACTCGGACTTGGCGGTATTCCCAAGGGCAGAGTGATTGAGATCTATGGTCCTGAATCGAGTGGTAAGACGACTGTTACGCTTCATATGATCGCAGAAGTACAGAAGCGTGGCGGTATTGCCGGATTCATTGATGCAGAGCATGCGCTCGATCCGGTTTATGCAAAGAATATTGGTGTAGATATTGATAATCTTTACATCTCACAGCCGGATTGCGGTGAGCAGGCACTCGAGATCACCGAGACAATGGTGCGCTCCGGTGCGATCGACATTGTCGTAGTCGACTCTGTTGCGGCACTTGTTCCGAGAGCAGAGATCGACGGTGATATGGGTGATTCCCATGTCGGCCTGCAGGCACGTCTGATGTCACAGGCACTTCGTAAACTGACCGGTGTTATCAGCAAATCCAATTGCACGGTCGTTTTCATCAACCAGCTTCGTGAGAAGGTTGGCGTGATGTTCGGTAATCCCGAGACAACGACAGGCGGTCGTGCGCTGAAGTTCTATGCATCTGTTCGTATGGATGTCAGAAGGATCGAGACATTGAAGCAGGGCGGTGAGGTGATCGGTAACCACACCCGTGTCAAAGTAGTAAAGAATAAAGTCGCTCCGCCGTTTAAAGAGGCTGAGTTCGATATCATTTTCGGTCAGGGTATCTCCAAAGA
>JAIKWO010000108.1 GCA_024684675.1 Lachnospiraceae bacterium | reverse complement strand
TGTTTAGGAGGTGTAAAGATGGCTAAATGTGAAGTTTGTGGCAAAGGTATTCATTTTGGTAATAACGTAAGCCATTCTCATAGAAGATCCAATCATATTTGGAACTCCAACATTAAAAGAGTTAAATGCAGTGTTAACGGCGTAGCTAAAAGAATCCATGTATGTACAGGATGCTTACGCAGCGGCAAAGTTGAGAGAGCTTAATCAAAACGAGTATTAAAAAAGAGATTCGATCGAATCTCTTTTTTTGTGTCAAAAAATCCGGCAGGCTTCTTGCCTGCCGGTTATATTTTTCTGTCCACTCTCATGCTTTTCGCTGCCAGCTGACTTCTTCCTGCATCTTATCATACACCTGATTGATCATCTGAATCATGTCGGTATCACCGCAGATGTTATCGGGATGAAAGATCTTGATCAGATCCTTATAACGCTTCTTCAATGTTAACGGATTCGTCACGCCGCGAAACAACATGCGAACGGCCGGCTCGTCGGAAGAAAATGCACCACGCGAACGTTCACTTTCAAAATGGACACGATCCTGCTCGAGCTGTCGCTTGTCTGCTTCAAGCTGCGCATAACCGCCTTTCAGGATCTCCATCTTTTTCGCGAAAAATACTTCCTCATCTTTTAGGCGCTTACGCTCGGAAAGTATCTTCTGGTTTAAAAGACGCATATCTTCAAAATACTGTTTTTTCTCTTTAATAAACTTCTGATACAAATCCTGCAGTTCTTTGTATTCTGTCCGCTCGGCTTCTTTGATCGTTTCCATTTAAATACCTCTCAAATTCAAAAAACGACTTATTTGTCCGGGAATGCAACCGAAACCGCTTCATCATCGGAAGGCATATTCTCCTTCGGTTTTGTAAAGCGACTGACAAAATCAGGGATCATATCAAGAATCTTGGTAACCGTATCTTGATTTCTGACATTCACAAGTTTTGTCTGTCCGTTTCTGATTACAAGCACAGCGGAAGGTGTCATCTTACCGCCCATACCGCCTGCTCCGTTCTCTTTTCCGGCCCCCTTGGAAGAACCGGCTCCCACACCGAAGCTGACATCCACAAGCGGAAGGATTATGGTATCCCCGATCTTGGTTGCCTCTCCAACTACGGTCTTTGTGGACAAAAATCCGTCCATTCCTTTCATGAGAGATTCCACAACATTAGGAAGATTATTCTCTGCCATTTATTTCTCCTCCTTCGAGATCATCGCCCAGAGACGTCTGAGATCTTTGTCAAAATATAGTTTTGCGCCAATCAGAATGACCGTGATCACACGAATCCGGCCTTTTAGGTCAAGCTTCCCTTCAAAAACCTGCGATTCAAAATCCGGAATAACGCGAAGAGATTCTCCGTAAAATGCATAACACAACGAGGTCGCTCCGAGAATTTGCCCCGTCAGTGCAGGATCATCAAAGCCAAAGTGCACATACCCATTGACTTTGCGCGGTCTAAAGCTCTTCCACGCACGATATAGCTGCCCTTTACACAATGAAAGTGCTCTCAAAAAAGTTTCATCTTTGAGAAAATCTCTGATTTTCTTAATATTCGCAATTCCGTCAAGGACGCGCTTTTTAATATCGGAAAAATTACAATCTTTTTTCCGCTTCTGCACATTCTCATTCTGCTCCGTTACAGTTGAAGCGTGCTGCACCGCACTGCTTCTATCATCGTTTGGTTCCTCGATAGCTGCTTTTGGAACTTCACTTGCACTTCTCGCTGAAGCAGCGCCTGGATAAGATCCTGTATCGTCCTCCCAGCGAATCACGCGACCGCTATCTTTCGGTTCACTCTTGTGGTCTTTCAGGATATGAAGCCCGCATACACGAATTGTTCGTTTAAGCCCTTCTTCCCTGCTTACAAAGTGATATCTGATGGAAAGAATATGGAAAAGCCACGTCGCTTTACCAAACGCCACAAAGGATCCTTCTTTCGAAACATGAAACCTGTAACGGATCGGCACAAATAAAACAAGCAGAATAATAAGGATTGCAAAAGCCAGAACAGATCCAAGCGTAATCCCCGCAATCTTTGCGATTGTCAACAAAACCTCAATAGTCATGCCTTACATCCCCGAGGCATCCTGTAAAAAGTATTCTTTAAGACGAACATCCCCTGTTTCGTCCAACACATGTCGAACTATCTTAAGCAGAACATCCAAAGCATCCTCGTAACCGGAGGCGATCCCGACAACGAACGGAGGAAATTCACGGTAATACGGTTGTTTCAAAAAAGCAGCATCCATAATCTCAAGCTGATCGGAACCGGGGCATACGCTGATGACATAGATTCCCAACTGTCCGGCTCCATGCACAAGCTTCCATTTCACACGTCTTACGTATTTCACGCGCTCGCCTACATAAAGGTTCTTATGAAACCTTAATAATACTTTTTGTTTCCCCATAGATTGTTCTTCTTCAACTCAAGGTATTCCGCATACGCCTTTTCCAAAATCTGCTTCTCATTCGGAAACTTTAGCAGATGAAAAGCCTCGTGGTATTTATAGTAGCCGGAGTCCACAAAAAACTCCTCTTTTTGCGGCTTGCTGTAATAGCTGTCGCCCATCATGAGGTACCAATGAACTTCCTTCTCAACCGTATCATCCGGCACGGAAAACGTGTAATCGCTTTTCCCCACATATTTTATGATGGATGCTTTCGCACCCGTTTCTTCCAAAACTTCGCGTAATGCGGTCTCTTTATATTCTTCCCCCGGCTCAACGGTACCTTTCGGAAGAACCCAGCCTTCGTATCTGTTTCGGTAGTTCTTATATAACAGAAGAATCTTCCCTCTAAAAATCACCACACCGCCACAACTCGTTGCCTCAATCATTGCAAAACCTCCTGACGTGGTGCATACGCATCTATGTAAAAGTATAACGCAAGATATAGTATAAGGCAATAAAGAATAACTACTATATTTATCTCAAATCGTGATCGTTCCCGTTAGTCTCTCTCTCTGAAAAATAGGCGTCAAAAACTCGTTTTGCCATCGGAACGGCGTAATCTCCGCCTGATCCGGCGCTCTCAATAATCACCGTCACAACAATCTTCGGATCATCCGCAGGCGCAAATCCTGTAAACCACGCATGACTGTCCGACGTAGAATCACTGAACTCAGCAGAGCCTGTCTTCCCGGCTGCACAGTAATCCGCTTCAGAAAGCTTCTTACCGGTTCCTTCCGTTACAACGCTCCGCATCAGCTCCGTCAGAATGTCGGCCTGCTCTTTGGTCATGATCGTGGAAACTTCTTCCGGAGAAAAAGACTTGATCACAGTTTGATCCGGACTTACGATCCTGTCCGCAAGATACGGTTTCATCATCACGCCACCGTTTGCGATCCCGGACGTAATCATCGCAAGATGAAGCGGCGATATTGAAGTACGCCCCTGCCCGATTGAAGCCTGCAAAAGTGCGGCGTCAGTAGTCTTTTCCCCAAGGTCGATCGAACTGATTGAAGTCGGGAGTTCAAACGGCAAACTATTATGGAATAAAAGCTTTGTTGCCGTATTGCCGAATTTTGTACGGTCGAGTGACATACCGATATGTGCAAAAGAAGTATTACACGATTTAGAAAAAGACGTTTGGAAATCAACCGTTCCATGCTTCATCCCATGAAAACAATGAATCGTTTCCTCTCCTATCCGCGTAGATCCGGAGCAATCAAAATGATAACCGGAATACAAATTCTCATTCTGATTCAAATATTCAAGAGCCGTCACGATCTTAAATGTTGAACCCGGTTGGTATAATCCCTGCGCCGCACGGTTCAATAAAACGCTATTCTCTTCATCGGCCAGATAAGAATCCCATTTTTCTGCGATTGTGTTGGCGTCAAAATCCGGTTTGGAGACCATCGCAAGCACCTGGCCGGTCTTTGGATCAAGTGCAATAATCGCACCCTTATAAATTCCCATCGCACGATCTGCAGCTTGTTGCAAAGTAAGATCAATTGTCGTATACAATTCGTTTCCGGGATTCTTCCTACCGGCAAGCTGGTTTTCTACCTTTGCGGCGTCCGATATATCCGAGGAGATCAGATAATAATTATATCGGGATTCAAGTCCCGTCTTACCTTTTCCGCTGTATCCGACCGTGTGCGCAAAAAGATTCCGATACGGGTATTCTCTTCTTTCCGTTCCGTCCGAATCTACCACTGTCGCAGCAAGAACTTCACCGTTTCGATCAAAAATCGTCCCGCGGTAATCTTCCGATGCAAGAATCCGCTGGCGGCTGTTATAACTGTTATTGATCAGTTCCTCCTCATGAGAGACAGAATACACTGTAAAGTAACCGATCATCCATACAAACAACGCACAAAACAAGGCAGAAACAATGAGGATCTCACGATTCTTCTTTTTGCTTTTTTTCCGCGAAGCCATTCTTTCTTTTCTCTCCGATCACAATAAATCCCTGTACAAAGGAAAACATCAATATCGTGCCAAGTACACTACTACCGCCGTAGCTGACAAGAGGAAGTGTCACGCCGGTCAACGGAATCAGCTTCATGCCGCCCCCGATCGTCAAAAAGACCTGTATCAGATACGTCACAGCAAAACCGACAATGCAAAGCCTTGGGAATATTTCCCTCATCCCCATCGCCACCTTCATCAGCATCAAAAAACAGCTGACGCAAACGAGAATCAGGCATATGCCGACGATCGTACCCAGTTCTTCGGCAAGTGCCGAGAAAATAAAATCCGTCTCCACATGCGGTATGGAATTCGGACTTCCATGGTATAACCCGAGTCCAAACATACCGCCACAACCGATTGCAAACAGCGACTGTGTGATCTGATACCCGGTGGCATCAATATCACTCCAAGGGTCAAGCCATGCACGGATCCTGACTTGTACATGTGAAAAAATCCGATATGCCCCGTACGATGCTATCCCGCCTGCAAGTAATCCGCCAGCCGGATAAAGCGGATTCGCGGTAGCAACATAAACAAGTGCGATATACGCGATCGAATAGATCAGCGCACCGCCGAGATCTCTGGAAAAAACAAGGATCAGCACATGAGCCCCCGCTACAATGGCAGAAATACAAATCTGCGTAAAAGATGTACTCATCGTCAGAATACCGGCTATCGCAAGGACAAAAAGAACCTTGATCAATTCTGATGGCTGAAAAGTAACCCCTACAATTGAAAATGATAATTTGGAACCGTTCGTGACAGATCCAAGCACCAAAACCGCCCCCAGAACAAGAACGCCCAAAACGGAGAGGATGTAAGTCAACAAATCCCAGCGCTTCCATTTTGGAAGAAGATACGGCACAAACAACCCGATCACAGAAGACACCGCAATAATGCAAAACTGTCTGACCGCTTTATCGTAGTTGAGACGCATCAGCATAATAAAACCGACGGCCATCAGAAAACACATATTATTAAGCAAAAGACGGTTGGCTTCCGGATAAAACATCCCATACAGCGCGATCAACGTATATAGTGCGATCACTTGAAATGCAAACAAAAACAGAATATCAAGACGCCCCGTCTTAAAATACATTGTCAGGAACGCACAAAAATGAAACAGAAAGCTGAAAACCGTCTGCCTGATATAGATCCATTTTCTTGCTGCCTCATCCTCATGCCGAAATGCCAGAAAACACTCCAATGTATAAAGAACAGCGAAAAGCGCTATGAAATATCGGGAAAAAGTAATAACATACAGTTCCATTCGTTATTCCGCCCCCCGCTTATAGTGTCCTTTGGTAAAAGAAAACGGTGCTAAGGCATTCCCTTGATGTTCATCGTCAAAAAATCCCTGATAAAGAGAAAGCACCTGCCGCACTTCCTCCACACGCTCTGTTGTAAAGCAAAGCCGACCGCCTTCTGCAAAAGAAGATATCTGACCGCTAAAGCCATGAAGCGAAAGTGGAAGGCTGTTATAGATGATATTCATACAATGCCTGCAATCCGTTAATACCGGAAACGCAGTCCCGTATCGATCATGCAAAAAGAGATATTCATTTCCTTCGTTTTTACACGAAAAACAAGTCTTGCGCACACAGTTGGCAGAAAGCATAAGCGGTGTTCGACCGTAAAGGATCATCTCTCCGTTAAGGCCGGGTGCCACAAGATCTTCGCGGTTACACTCAAGCGGATACGTAAACGCATAGCCCCGTTTTCTCCAAAAGAGGCGTGCAGATCGATTCCATGAATAGAGTCCCGCATCACACATGATTCCGCCCGAATATCCGATTCCTTTTAAAAATCCGAGCGTCTCTGTATTACGAGCAAGAATGCCGGAAAACAGTGTCTTATCTTCTCCTTCTAAAATCTCCTTACGAAATGCAATAAGCCAATCATCGTCCCGCGCTCTTAGAATGTACGGCATGGACACGTACAAAACCTTATCAACAGCAGACTTCAAGGCAAGAATCGCTTCCGGATCGGACATAAGGAGATCCGCATCAATATAGACCCTTCCAATATACGCAGCCTCCAACACCGCTTTAAGAGCAGGCAGAGTCCTCACTTCTGCGGCAAGATACGGATAACGCGCTTCTTTTGCGCGTATCATATGAGGGATCAATGTATCCTCTTCTTCACTCGCATTCAAATCCGCTTTCTGAGAATGCCTCTTATACGAAGATAAAAGGGCCTCTTCTAATGCGGCAAATCCTTCCCTTCGAAGTGAATTTAAGCTTTTCACCGGCATGAACACATTGCCGGATAGAACAACATTGCAATCGGAAACGGAAAACAAGCTGTCCCCCGCCTTCAAAAGCTGTTTGCGAACCGCTTCCTCCGAAAGCGGACTCTTTTGCGCTGCCTCTGCCACGTCGCCGGAAACGCTGACCGCAACGCCTTCACCGCTGTTATTCACGGAAGTCAGGACAAGTACGGAAGGCTCTCCCGGCGTAAGATATACGGATTCCGAAACAGTAACCCGCCTTATGTCATTCAAATAGCGCTCACGAATCCTTTGTAAAAGCTTATCATCCGTCTTTAAATATCCCGGCTTTCCGGGGGTGATCATCTCTTTGCCGTTATGCTTAAAGTAGTATCCGTCTTGTATGTCACTTCTGATATAGAGAGACATAAGCGCCTTAAGATCATCCGGATCGACCATATACGGTGCATGCGGATCCGCATAGTAGCGGTCAATATACTTTCGGTAAAGCGCTGTCACGCCTGCCGCATATTCGGGACTTTTCATACGTCCTTCGATCTTAAAAGAATCAATTCCCGCTTTGAGAAGCTCCGGCAAAACAGACAGCGTACACATATCCTTCAAGCTGAGCGGGTAATATTCCTCCTTATGGGGATTCTTGGATGAATGTGTTTTGTCCATAGATGATGTCACCCGGTACGGGAGGCGGCAGGGCTGTGCGCATCGCCCGCGATTGCCGCTTCTTCCGCCAAGCATGCTACTGAACAAACACTGCCCTGAATAGGAATAGCACATCGCGCCATGAATAAACGCTTCCACTTCAATTCCGACTTCATTACGGATCCTTCGGATCTCTTCCAAAGAGCATTCTCTGGCCGGAACGACTCTGGTGATACCTAATTCTTTTAAGTATTCAGCGCCATATACCCCTGTGATTGTAAGCTGCGTACTTGCGTGAATCTCCATATCGGGGAACTGTGCTTTAAACAAACAAATAGCGCCCATATCCTGAACAATGACTCCATCAAGTCCTTCTTCATAAAACGGGCGCATATAATCCGCAAGCTCATCAATCTCCCTTTGCTTCATTAGGGTATTGATCGTCATATAGATTTTTCTACCGCATAAATGTGCATACCGAATTGCCCGACATACTTCTTCGTCAGAAAAATTGTCGGCATACGCTCTGGCCCCATACATTCGACCGCCAATATATACGGCATCTGCACCTGCTGCAATCGCACCGACAAAACTACTGTAATTGCCGGCAGGTGCCAAAAGCTCGACTTTATTCATACATCATGCCTTTTTATGTTCTTTTAGTTCTGTCTCCATTCGTACAATCTTCTTGGTGTTCTCATTCAACTCTTTCTGGAGGCCCTTCATGCTCTTCTCGGTATTCTCCATCTTCATCTGTGCCGCAACGAGTTCATGTTTCAGATCATAGATCTCTTTTTCTTTATTTTCGAGGTCTTCTTCCAAGATATCGATCTGTTTCTTCGCCTTAAAATAATCATCGGCAATATTAAGTTGCAACAGAACATTCTGAATATCGGTCGATTGGCGTCTGAACTGGTCAACCTTATTATATTCCGCAATCTTATTGTTGATATAAGATGCAACCTTTTGCAGATACTCTTCGCTCTCGTATCCGCTCAGTGTAAAAACTTTCCCGCCAATGATCACTTCGGTATCTGTTTTTGCTGACATAATTCCACCCCTCAGAAAAAAGAAACCACAATGTGTTGTACTTGTTAAATATTATACATACATGATGTCGGAAATTCAAGCATTATCCTCAGAATCCGACTCCTTCGCATATGGAATCTTAAAGTGCGCATAGGCCTTTTCTGTCACCACGCGTCCGCGCGGTGTCCGATTGATCATACCGTTCATGATCAGATACGGCTCGTAAACATCCTCAATTGTACCGGCATCTTCTCCGATTGCCGCCGCAAGCGTATCGAGTCCCACAGGTCCGCCGCTGAAATTACGGATCATCGTAAGAAGCATGTTACGATCGATCCGATCCAGACCAAGCTTGTCGACATCCAAAAGATCCAGTGCAATTCCGGCAATCTCTTCAGTAATAATCCCGTCATAGCGCACTTCAGCGAAATCACGCACACGCTTTAAAATACGATTTGCAAGACGCGGTGTCCCGCGGCTTCGCTTTGCCATTTCGACAGCACCGTTTTTTTCAACTTCTACGCCAAGGATCTTTGCCGAATGCAAAATAATCGTGGCAAGCTCATCCACTGTATAAAACTCAAGTCGATGGATCATTCCGAATCGGTCGCGCAGCGGAGCCGTTAAAAGGCCGGCTCTTGTCGTCGCTCCGATCAGGGTGAATTTTGGAAGATCCAAACGAATAGAGCGCGCAGTTGCGCCTTTTCCGATCATGATATCGATCGCATAATCTTCCATTGCAGGATACAGAACTTCTTCTACCTGACGATTCAAACGATGGATTTCATCGATAAAGAGAATATCCTTTTCCTGCAGATTGTTAAGAATGGCTGCCATCTCACCGGGCTTTTCGATAGCAGGGCCGCTGGTCACCTTGACATTCACGCCCATTTCGTTGGCAATGATCCCTGCAAGCGTCGTCTTACCGAGTCCGGGAGGTCCGTAAAACAAGCAATGATCAAGCGGATCATTCCGCTTCTTTGCAGCCTCTATGTAAATGGATAAACTCTCCTTCGCTTTGCTCTGTCCGATGTAGTCTTTCAGATATTTGGGGCGAAGACTCCCTTCCAGTTTAATGTCTTCTGTTTGAAGGGATGTTTCAATCACTTTCCGTTCCATGGTTCACCTACGATCAAACTAAGTATTTTAAAGCAGCTTTTAGAATTGCTTCCACATCATTCTCATCGACGCCAACAACTTTCTTAACTGCTTTCAAAGCTTCCGATGCGCCATAACCCAAAGATTTGAGTGCTTCGACAGCCTCATTCCGCGCCGCCGCCTGAGCTGATTCCATTACAACTCCTTTTGATGACCTGCTTCCGTCAAGTGCAATCTCCATGGTATCTTCCATCGAGATCTTATCGCGAAGATCAATGATCACACGCTCGGCTGTCTTCTTGCCGATGCCGGGTGCCTTGGCAATCATCTTCGTATCAGCCGCAAGAATGGCAAAGCGAAGGTCAGTCGCATTCATAATACCGAGAATGCCGAGTGCACCCTTAGGCCCAATGCCGTTCACCGTGATCAGAAGCTTGAACATCTCAAGCTCATCGCGATCCGTAAAACCGTACAATAAAAACTGATCTTCCCGCACATACGTATATGTGTAAAGCTTGACTTCATCATGCAAATGCGGCAGTTCATTCATCGTACTGCCGGAAATCTTCACATTATAACCGATCCCGTTAACATCCACAACCGCATTACCATCGGAAACATCTTCCAATATGCCGTGCACATATGCGATCATAATTCTCCTCCAAGATGACTGATATAAGGCAATACACTTTTAGCAATGATACCGATAAGCAGCCCCGTTAAAACACCCGAGCAAAGCAAAACAGGCACATAATAGAAAAGGCCGACCGAACGAACGGTATAATACGCAACAAGGAGCTGACCAATGTTATGAAAGACACCGCCCCCCATAGATACACCGCCGATCCCAAACAGCTTTACATGTCGAAACAGCAGCATCACGCCAAAGCTTAGGATTCCGCCCGCAAGGCTGTATAAGATTCCATACATATTTCCGAACATGAAACCGGCAAGTACGATCCTAAGAAGATCGACTGTAAACGCCTGTCCCGTACCAAGCAAATATAATGCCAAAAGCACGGCAAGATTGGGAAGACCAAGCTTAACACCGGGGACGCCGAAAGAAAGCGGAATGAGCGTCTCCACATAGCTTAAGGCCATGGCAAAAGCAAGCAAAAGGGCTGTTCCGGCAAGCTTTTTGGTTCGGTTGCGATAACCCTTTTCAGGAACCTGAAACGCCATCAACAGATGCCTCCTCTCCGCTTTCGATCCGAATAACAAGACGATGCGGCAGACAGATGATTGATTGTCCGTTCTTATCAATCGTGCCCTGCTTCATACAGATCCGATCCGGGCAATCCGCCTCTGAAACCGAAACTTTCCCATCTTCGATTGTAAGAGTGTTGGAACCCAGATCCGACGAAAGGAAGACCTTGCGATCCTCAGAGAGCGGATAACGTGCTTCCACCCTTCCGTCACGCTCAACAACAGCAAAGCCGGAAGATTCCGGTCTTATTACAAAACGCTGATATAGTACAAAGGCACATGCAATGCCAAGGATCAGACACAAAAATATAGCATCATGTTTTTTCATAATGCTATTCTATCATTTTCGAACATATGTTTCAATATGATTTTTACAAGGCTTGCCGTCGGCATCTCAACAGATTTTTCTCAAAAAATCCAAAAGGTGCTCTTCGGACTCAACAGTAAGAATATCCATGCCAAGCGTTTCTGCCGTTTGCGTATTTTCCGCCTTGTCATCAAAGAAGATGCATTCCCCCGGATTGAGATCATAACGATCAAGAAGTGCTTGATATATAGGCGGATTCGGTTTGATCTGATGAACCATATAGGAGACCATCATCCCGTCAAGGTCATCAAAGAAAGATGCATCTTTCGTATGAATGGTAAAAAAACGCTTGCTGTAATTGGACAGCAGATAGATACGATAACCGCTTACCTTCAGGCGATGCACCTCTTCCCATACGCGCGGACGCATCGTCGGCATCAGATGACAATTCTTAACAAACCATCGAAAATCCTCGGCAAAATCGGGATACTTCTCTACATACTTTGCTACAATCTCTTCCTCCGGAAGCTCATCCAGATCAAATAGCGCCCACATCGGATCCTGCAGCACCGTACTTCCGAACACTTGCGCCCGTTCGGGAGACATGCAACGGTTTATAAGCAGCATCTCCTTCCAGCGATATCCGATCAAAACACTTCCCACATCAAAAATGAGATTGCGAATTCCATCGCGCATAGCGAGTATCTCCCTTCCTTCTTTACGCTCCAAAACGCCTGATCGCTATGAATTATAGCAGAACGATTTTAAAAAAGCCATAACAGCCAACATCCTAAAGACAAACCTTGTATTTCATGATAAGATGAAAACGTTTTAAGGAGGATATCTATGGCTGGCTCAACTTTTGGCAAAAATTTTACCGTGACAACCTGGGGGGAATCGCACGGAAAAGCACTCGGTGCAGTGATTGACGGATGCCCGGCAGGGCTATCTCTTTCGGAGGCAGCGATCCAGGAATATCTCGACAGACGTCGTCCGGGATCAGCCCCGCTTTCAACTCCGCGAAAAGAATCCGATCAATGCGAGATCTTATCCGGTGTATTTGAAGGAAAAACTACAGGAACCCCTATCTCTGTCATGGTCAGAAATACAGATCAGATTTCAAAAGATTACAGCGCGATCGCTTCTCTCTATCGACCCGGGCATGCGGATTATACATTTGATGCCAAATACGGCTTTCGTGATTACAGAGGCGGCGGTCGCTCTTCCGGACGTGAGACGATCGGACGTGTCATGGGCGGTGCTGTTGCAGCGCTCATATTAAAAGAGCTTGGGATCAAAGTACATGCGATTGTAACTTCGGATCTTTTTGAAGTACCTGCGCAGGATTCGATCGGCGGCGTGATCACTTGCACAATTAAAGGGCTCCCCGCCGGAATCGGAGAACCCGTTTTTTCAAAACTTGATGCGCGTCTTTGTGAAGCATGCATGTCCATCGGCGCTGTAAAGGCTATTGAAATCGGTGACGGGATTAAAGTCGCATCCATGAAAGGATCGGAAAACAATGATGCTTTCGCAGTAGATCAAAGCGGAAACATTATCACCAAAACCAATCACTGCGGCGGTATCTTAGGCGGAATGAGCACAGGCGGCGATGTAATCCTCAAAGCATATGTAAAGCCGACGCCATCCATCTCACTCGAGCAGGAAACCGTAACCAGGGAAGGCACACCGACCACTATATCCGTCGGCGGCCGACACGATATCTGCATTGCCCCGCGAGCAGCCGTTGTCGTGGAAGCCATGTGCGCGATGACCGTTCTTGATCTTCTTTATGAAAACATGCATGCCAGGATGGACAGAATTCTTGATTTTTATGCAAAAGACTGATTAAAACATAAGATCATCAAACGCATCTTGCTCTTTTAATCCGGCGCTGTATAGGATCAACTGTTTTCTGAAAAGTGCCAGATCATCGCCGATGTCTTCAAGCATACAAAGTACCTCTTCACGCCCCGGTGACACGGTATTCAGATAGAGGTTTATGTAACGCTCGTCATCGGCATATTTCTCTTTTATAAGTTCGTAAGCAGCTTTGTTCTCACTGACAAAGCCGTGCATCTTTAAATATAATTTCAGTGTTTCTTCGTTTCCGCTATCAAGCCGGTCGGAATGTAGCAATCGAAGCATGCAAAGATCGCATTTGTTCTTGCATGCTTCTTTCATGTAATATGTTACATCTTCCACGATCTCGCCTTCGACAGACATCTTTCCTGCATAAGAAGTATCTTCTTCTCCGCAGAGAACCGTGTTCTCATACCCATCTGCATCATCTTTGTTTAATCCGGATTTAAGAGCCAAATCCCACCGTTCCATCCAGAATCCGTTTCCGATATCCGGATCCGACAAAAGATGCGGCGCATCCATTTTATGAGAAAGCGCTGCAGCCAAGTAGGAAAAGTCATCAGGCTCTTTTGTCCCAATCATAATCGTCTCAAGATTGATGCATCCTTCAAACACTTTACGGCCAAATCGAATGTCTCCTTTGTTTGAATGACAGATCACGCGGAGCAGATGCGTGCATTTTGCAAAAGCAAAGTCCTGCACGATGGAAACCGACATAGGGATGGTGACATTTCTTAGTTCTTTTTTGCCCATAAACGCTTTTCGATCGATCACTGTAACCGGGACGTCCTCAATTAGCGCCGGTATCAAAAGCGAAGAATCATGACCGATGTAGTCAACAATCTTGATGCCCTCTTCATTTTGCTCATAATGAAAATCCAAATAATCTTTCATAACACTTTTCTCATTTACAGATTCAACTGATCGATCGCCTGATGCAATTCGTCTTTGCTGTCTTTTACGGAAAGAAGCGTTGCATACTGTTCATATTGCTTCGATCCGAATACACTGAAATATTTCGTGCAGGAAGTATGATACGTCAATTCCGTCACAGCAAGTATCAGTTCATTACTTTCATCACCAAACTGCGTTTTCAAGAAATTAAATAAGCATTTAAGCATTTCTTCCCGGCCGGCAACTTCCGCTTTAAGATCAGCAATCAGTGCACCATAACGCTCTTTTGCCGTATCAAACGATCCGCTTTCTCTGATTCTTTCACTTAAATCCTGCAGGATGGCATGAATACGATTGTATTTCAGTTTCCCTTCATATGTCAGTGTTGCGGAAGCTGCCATCTTTTCCATGGCGATCCGTCTCTTGTCCATTTCAGCCAAAATCTCGGCAAGCGGATCTCCTGCATTCTGCATGCGTGAAAGGACGGCTTTCACGCCGGTAAGATCGTTATAACGTGAAAGGGTTTCTCCGATCATTTCTTTGACCGCATCAGTCAAAACAGATGTCAGCATAAGGCGTTCATCCGCTTGCGCAGATCTTATTCTGGTATCAAGAGCCGGATCAATTTTCCCTTCCAAAACCGAGCCGATTCGATATACCTGCTTATAGGTATTATAAAGTTCATAGTAAGCATAAAACTCGGAAACGATCTCTGATTGTGTAATATACTGTCCGATCAATGCATCAGTCGCAGGCAGATTCTTTTCTTCATATAGAAGCAGCATCGTGCTTAAATCTTCCCATCCTCTGGCAGTCACATAGTTTTTTCCATTAACAGTTGTTTCGATTTTGTAGAAGTAGTCCTTGTTGCTTTCCAAAAAACCGATAATCGCGGGATGCACACCATGGTCAGACGCATATTCTTTCCATGCACCGTAATCCGGATCAATCTCCAGCACTTTTAATCTGTCAAGCGTAACGACATCAAATTCACGAACGGATTTGTTAAATGAAGGAGGGTTCCCTGCTGTCACTACGACCCACCCATCCGGAACACTGTGACGCCCGAAGGTCTTATACTGCAAAAACTGGAGCATCGACGGATACAATGTCTCCGATACACAGTTAATCTCATCAAGAAATAGAATACCCTCACTGTGACCGCTCCGGTCAATTGTGTCATAGACCGATGCAAGAATCTCACTCATCGTATATTCCGATACACTGTAATCTTTACCCCCGTAATTCTTCTCTCTGATAAAGGGCAGCCCCAACGCCGATTGTCTTGTATGATGTGTCATGGAGTAGCTGACAAGCGCCAGATCTAGTTCCTCTGCAACCTGCTCCATGATCGCCGTCTTACCGATGCCCGGCGCCCCCAACATAAAAATCGGCCGCTGGTTCATGATCGGTATTCTGTATTCACCGAATTGATCCTTGGAAAGATAGATCGAAACTGTATTCTTGATAAACTCTTTTGCATCTCTAATGTTCATTGGCATACTCCTTCATTTCTTCCGAATCCATAAAAACCGTGCTTGCCCATGTCGGAACATCCGGCCTCTCCTCATCCTGCCCAATAAAAGCAAATAAAACATCATACCGCGGCGGATAAGACGGGTATACCCCATAGCCGTCCGTAAAATAAATAAGGCCTTTCAGCCGATCCAACTCGCCTTTTTTGATCAGGTCATCCACATAATCAAATACCGGTCTGAAATCCGTTGCGCCATACCCTTTGACAGCAAATTGATCAAAATACGCATCCAGATCAGCTGAAGTTTTTATGACCACGTCATCTCGTATTTCCGCATCACACTGGATCAGATGAACACGAATCTCAGATGAAAAAGCGTCATTCGTATGAAGAATACGGAACGTCTTTCGGACAAAATCACGGACAAGAATTTCACTTACGGAGGCAGATGTATCGATCGCGATCACAAAATCACGAACTTTATCTACTTCGGCATATTCCAGCGGTTCGATCAACGGCACATTGCCGTATAGTTTAAGCCCGTACGAATAATAGATATAATCAAATTCATCCGGATTAACCTTGATCTCTTCACCCCGAACCGCAAATGTGCGTAAAATCGCCTCAATATCCTGCTTCTCTTTTAAAGACTCCTGCATATTGGAAAGAAAATCCTCCGGCATTCCGGCTCCGTTCTTAAAATGCCGCACCTCCGTCTTAACCTTGCGCGTGATATTCTTCCAATCCTGCTCACTAATCTCAATTGTATTTTGCTCGTCCATCCGACGACTCAGATAACGATCCATTGAAAAAAGCTGTAAATACTCTTCCATTGCATCATCTGAAATACCATTCACAAGAAATTCTCGATATATTCCATGTGCCGTCATCTTCCTGATCCATTTGGAAAGCTTTCCGATCCGCATCCCGGCCTGCATATCCCTTTTCAAAGAAGCATCCTTAAAACCCAGCTGCAGGATCACATTTTCAACAGCAATATCAGCTGCAAGATCCCAGTAATCGGAAGATACATCATGTCTGACCGATCCATGCATAAACAATGCATGAAACATACAATGAAGCACCAAGTGAACCGCATAGTTTGGCTCATCAAGCGTATCAAGAAGAAGCTTATGCGGATTATAAAAAAGCGTAGAATCCGTAAATCGATACGACGGCTCCTCCCAATCCGCTTTAACCAAAATGCGAGACAATGCACGATGAAAAAAACGATAACGCATCAAAATCGTGTTTTTGGCAAAATTAACGACACGTTCTGCGACCTCATATGCTTTTTGCTTGTCTTTTTCATCCATCATATGAACACCTGCTTTTGAAAAAATCCCGCTTTACGGATGAATCATCATTCGTTAAGCGGGATTCAGTTACACTGATTATACTATATTCTCGATTAAAATTACAGAATCGCTTTTTTCGGACACTTCTCTTTACATACACCGCATCCGGTACATTTCTCGTAATCGATCCTTGCGTGATTATCTTCAATGATAACCGCTTCATTCGGACAATTCTTTGCACAGAGCGTACATGCGATACATGCCGTCTGACATGCTTTCATCGCAACCGGACCTTTGTCCTTCGATGAGCAGGCAACCATGTGCTTTGCATCATAAGGAATCAGTTCGATCAGATTCTTCGGGCAGGCAGCCACGCACTTACCGCAAGCCTTACAAGCTTCCTTGTCGACAACCGCAACGCCGTTTACGACATGAATAGCATCGAACGGACAAGCCTTCACGCAGTTTCCGCCGCCAAGACATCCATAATTACAACTCTTCGGACCGCCATTCGGTACATAGGAAAGCATTGCACAATCCTGTGCGCCGTGATACTCGTAATCAACGGTCGTCTTGTCACAGTCACCCTGACATTTTACAAAAGCAACTTTACGGGCACCGGCTTCCGCTTCCACGCCCATGATCTTTGCAATCTGATTGGCAACAGGCTCGCCGCCGACAGGACACTGGTTAACGGGTGCTTCCCCTTTTGCGATCGCCGCAGCAAGACCGGAACAGCCCGCAAAACCACAACCGCCACAGTTATTTCCGGGAAGAACCGCAAGAACGGCTTCTTCCTTTTCATCAACTTTCACCTCGAATTTGATAGCTGCCACGCCGAGGAAAAGACCGATGAACAAACCGACACCACCGACGATCGCGGTAGCAATTAAAATTCCAGTAATACTCATCTTCCGTCTCCCTCCTTATAACAATCCGGAGAATCCGCAGAATGCGATCGCCATCAAACCTGCCGTAACAAGTACGATCGGCATTCCTTTAAAGGATTCGGGGATATCGTTGTATTCCATCTTCTCGCGGATACCGGCAAGCAAAACAATGGAGATTGTAAAACCGATCGCTGTCGCAAAACCGTTGACAACACCGGTAAAAATGCCGTAATCCTTCTGTACGTTTACAAGAGCGATACCAAGAACCGCACAGTTTGTTGTGATCAGAGGAAGATAAACGCCAAGTGCCGTATACAGGCTCGGAACATATTTTTTCAGGATCATCTCAACAAACTGAACAAGCGCTGCGATCACAAGGATAAATACGATCGTCTGCAAATATTCAATATTCAGCGGAACAAGAACAAACTTGTAGATCACACCGGCAACAAGCGATGCAAGCGTGATAACAAAGATAACGGCAGTACCCATGCCTGCAGCTGTCTCAACCTTCTTGGAAACGCCAAGAAACGGACACAGACCAAGGAACTGACTCAGGACTACGTTACTTACCAAACTGGAGCTAATGAGGATAATAAGGAGTTCTCTAACTGATACTTCCATTCTTATTCGCCCTCCTTCTCTGTTACGGGTGCAGTTCTGTCAGCGCAACCGCTTTCCATACAATGCAGGCAGTCTGCGCTGCAGCCGGAACCGATCTTAGACATATCTTTACCCTTCTTCTCGCCCGCAATCTTCACCTTATTCTGAATTGCAACCAGAACAGAAAGGACAAAGAATGCGCCGGGAGCCAATACGAAAATACTGCAGGGAACATATGATTCCGGCATGATGCGCACGCCAAAGCATTCGCCCGCGCCGATCAGCTCACGTACAGCACCAATGATGGTCAGTGCAACGGAAAAGCCAAGTCCCATACCGATACCATCGAAAAGTGACGGAATGATCGGGTTTTTGGACGCATACGCTTCCGCACGTCCCAAGATGATGCAGTTTACAACGATCAGCGGAATATAGATACCAAGCGCCGCATAGATCGAAGGCACATACGCCTGCAAAAGCATCTGTACAACGGTTACGAAGGATGCAATTACGACGATAAACGCCGGAATACGAACCTTATCAGGAATAATATTACGAAGCATTGCGATAAACGCATTACTAAGTGCAAGAACGACCATCGTGGAAAGACCCATTCCAAGACCATTGATCGCAGATGTTGTTACGGCAAGTGTCGGACACATACCGAGCATCAATACAAAGGTGGGGTTTTCTTTCACAATGCCGTTCAGTAATCTTTCACCGACTTTATTCATTGTGCGCCACCTCCCAACTGTGTCTGAACATAATTCAGACCTGCATTCATTGCATTGACAACCGCATTGGTGGTGATCGTCGCGCCGCTAATCGCATCGATCTGATCATCGCTCGTCGCGCCTGTCTTTGTATAACTGAACATCGGAACCTTCTTGTCTCTGAACTGCGGCACAAGAACATCGCCCGCTTTCATACCAAGACCTGCCGTCTCAGAGATAGACAAAATAGACATACCGTTTACGGTTCCGTCATTCTGAACGCCGACAGTAAACTTAATGTCGCCGCCGAATCCTTCTTTGGAGGTTACGGTCAAAACATAGCCAAGTCTGTTGCCGGAGGCATCAACCGCTTCCATCACTTCATTGATGCGCGCATTGTAGCCCGCAGCCGCAGCGACCTCACTCATCGCCGCCTCATCGTCACTTACAAGATTGAAGTCCGCAGCATCCGCAAAAACCTCTTTGCAGGCAGCCGCTTTAGCTTTTGCGTCCTGCTCAGCGATCGGTGCCTTTGTAATATCATATACGAAACCGAGAACAGCACCTGCAATCACGGTAATGGCAAAGAGGATTGCCGCATCTTTTAACATCTTACTCATGCTTTCTGCCCTCCTTTTCTGCCAAATGCTTTCGGAAGGGTGTATTTCTCGATCAAAGGAACCAAAAGGTTGCCAATAATGATCGCATAGGATACGCCCTCAGCGCCGGGTCCGAAGATACGGAAGATACCGGTCATAATACCGAGGAATGCGCCAAATACATACTGTCCTTTGACGGTGATCGGTCTCGTGACATAATCAGTCGCCATAAAGAACGCGCCAAGCATCAGACCGCCACCTGCAAGATGTGCGGAAATAAATGCCTTGTCAAAACCGTGGCCACCAAACAAAGTGATGAAGATCACAAATGTTACGATATAGGTTCCGGGGATCCGAAGATCAATAATATCAAGCATGATCAGGATACAAGCACCTAAAACAATCGCGATCATGGATGTCTCACCGATCGTACCGCTTGTCTTTCCGAGGATCATGTTCATAACATTAACGGACTCTCCTGCCTTTAATGCTGCAAGCGGCGTTGCCCCTGTATATGCATCGCAATCAAAGTTGGTCATAATAGACGTAAACGAGATCAGCAAAAAGCAACGTGCGCCGAGCGCAGGGTTCATAAAGTTCTGACCAAGACCGCCGAAGATCATCTTTACGACAAGGATCGCAAAAACGCCGCCGACAAGGCCGATCCACCACGGTGCATTGGGTGGAAGATTCAGTGCAAGCAATAAACCGGTTACCGCTGCGGAAAGGTCCGTAACAGTAATGGGCTTTTTCATGCCCTTCTCAAATAAGTACTCTGTAAGCACTGCGGAAGCGACCGTGATCACGATCAAAAGCAGTGCATGAAATCCGAAATTATATACGCCGAAAGCCGATGCAGGAAGTAATGCGGCGAGAACTGAAGCCATGATGCTTCCCGTCGTAGCCTTGGCACGGATATGCGGATTGGATGATACTTTCATCAAATCACTCATTGCTCTACCTCCTACTTTTTCTTTC
>JAIKWO010000103.1 GCA_024684675.1 Lachnospiraceae bacterium | reverse complement strand
AACATCGGCTGTTTCCGCCGCCTTCACGATATGATCACGAATAACATCAAAATCATCCTTGCAGTCTTCTGCATAAGATACGATAAAGCCTTCACTTTGAACAGAAGCAGCTAACATATGACGTATGTTCCCGTAAATACATCCTTGCGGAAGTGCGTCTCCGGGCTTTACAAGCTCGCTTCCTGTGGAAATGATCGCGACCTTGATCGGGCGTACAACGCTTACCTTGTTAAGACCAAGCGATGCGATCAATCCGATCTCGATCCTTCCGAGCCGCCTTCCGGCCTTAAGAACCAGCGTTCCGCTTTGAATTTCCTCTCCGGCATGACAGTAATTCATATATCGACGTGCAGGTGTAAATATCTCAACCTCGTCCTCGCCAAGATCCGTGTCTTCCTGTCTGATCACTGCATCATAGCCATCCGGTATCATGCCTCCCGTCATGATCCTGACCGCAGTCTTCGCTTCATAGCCATGCGCTGCCGCATCTCCTGCAAGGATCTCGGAAAGGACTTTAAGACGTACCGGATTCTCTCTTGAAGCGCCTTCGGTATCCACAGCCTTCACAGCGTAACCGTCCATGGCAGACCGCGCAAAAGAAGGAACATTACAATGAGCCGCAAGATCATGTGCAAGGATATGACCATACGCCTCGTCCAAAGATACCGTAATCTCATCTTTGATCTGATATGCGTTTGCAGTGACGATACTGATCGCCTCTTCTATCTCCATGCGTTGTTTCATCACGCGTCTCCTGCTGCTTTCTATCAGGATTTGCCCTGCTCAACCTGCTTCACTTCGTCGCCTGATGCTTCCTTCAGTGAATAGGTGTCGAATACCGGCTCATCCGGCAGCTTTAATTCAATGGAATTGATCTTATCCAGCGTTGCTCTCCCGCGTAGCATGGAGATCTCAAATACATGACCGCCCTTCGTTCGATCCTCTGATATAAAATGCAGATGCCATCCGGCAGCATTGATACCGTCCATATAATCCGGGAAATAGACGCATACAAGCGTACCCTTCACATTCTCAAAGCAGAAAGCTTTCTGCGTCTCTCCCAAAATTGTCTTAAGAGAGACATGCATAGATCTGTAAGGCGATTCTGAGCGCGCATCGACAAGTGCGAATTCTCCGTCGATTCGCACCATATGCATGCTGTTTAGGCCGAAATCCTCTTCGATCCGATTGTTCAATTCCGACTTTAGCGATTCAATATTGGGAAAAGCGCCAAGTTCAAACGTACGACTCCCCTGCATGGGGCAGACAGCCGAGAAGGGAACACCCTTTTCCCCGTCGGCAACGACCACTTTGCCGTTCTCTGTGGCGCGATAGCATACACCGTCAAGTACGATCATCTCACCGTCCACATCTTCAAAGGTTCCAAGGCCGGTATCACCGTGCGACAACAGTTCGGCTACCGTTATCACTGACCTTGAATAACCGAGCATAAGGGCCTGCAAAGTTGAAACCTGAAACATTTTCATACGTTATACCTCATAGAAGAATTTAACAAGGAACACAATCGAAAGAACAAAAGTAAGCGGCGAGATCTCTTTGCGTCTGCCCGTAAAAAGCATCAGCACCGTATAAGTGATCAGCGCAAGTCCGATGCCGTGTCCGATCGACCCCGATACAGGCATGGCAAGAAGCATGATAAATACAGGCGCCGTCTGCGTAAGATCGTCAAAATTAAGGGCTTTAAGGCCGGATAGCATCAGCACGCCGACATAGATGAGTGCAGCTGATGTAGCTGCCGCCGGAATGATCGCCGCGATCGGTGCCAGAAACAAAGCGACCAGAAACAGCACGCCGGCCGTCAGTGCCGTAAGTCCCGTGCGTCCGCCGGCCTCCACACCAGAATTGGACTCTAAGAATGTCGTGACTGTCGAGGTTCCGGTAAATGATCCGACGATCGTACCGATCGCATCGGAAGCAAGCGCCTCTTTCATCTGCGGCATGCTGCCCTTTTCATCGAGCATGCCGGTCCTCTGCGCGGCACCGATCAGTGTTCCGATCGTATCAAACATATCCAGAACACAAAACGTCACGATCAGCGTCACGACGGTGATCCAGCCCAGCTGCATCAAACCGTCAAAGTTAAATCGGAAGAGTGTTGTCTCAGACATATCTTGAAAAGGAGGCACAAAGGTCTCTTCTTCGAGCGCGGAAAACGGATTTACGCCAAGCATGAGTGCCTCACCTGTCCAATAGATCGCCGATGAGATCAGCATGCCAAGAAGAACGGCTGCCTTCACGCCATGATGCGAAAGAAGGACGATGGCAAAAAAGCCCACGAACACCGTCACAACAGTCAAGATCATGACCGGATAACTCTCTCCCATTGTTCTTTTCAAAAACGTCGGGGTAAGGGAGCCAAAAAAATCTCTCATTACATAATTCTCATGGCCGTTTGCATCATATACGGCGACGTTAGATCCGAAGCCGATGTTCATGATCATCAAACCGATCGCCGGCGTGATCCCGATGCGAATGCCAATCGGAATCGCCTGCACGATTTTCTCACGAACATTAAAAATGGAAAGGACCAGGAAAACGACACCTTCGAAAAGCATAATGCAAAGTGCCGACTGAAAAGACTGTAGATATGTCATACCGGTGAGGGCGACGATATCCGCCACCACCAGTGCGAAAAACGAATTAAGTCCCATGCCGGGCGCCATGACAAACGGCTTGTTCGCCAGGAAAGCCATGCAGATCGTACCGATGGCCGATGCAATGCACGTAGCCATAAACACGCCGTTCCAGAGCGGTGACCCAACATCAAAACCGGTCAGAATATTCGGATTCAGCGCAATGATATACGCCATTGTGAAAAACGTGGTAATGCCGGCCAGGATCTCTGTCTTGACATCCGTGCCATTCTGTTTTAGTTTAAAGATCTTCTCCATCTCTGTACTCTCCCCAATTTTAAAAAGCCGGGAATCGTGTTCGACTCCCGGCGAGTGGAGTAGACGGGAGTCGAACCCGTGTCCAAAAGCTTATTCCCTGTCCTTCTACTATCATAGTCTGTTGTTTGAGATTCCCTCGGAAAAGCGGGAGCAGACACCCTCATCTCCTCGGTAGCTTCATGATACGCCCATGACCGCAAAGCTTAGGCCATGTCGTTTCCTACAAAGATGATGTTCGGATCTTAATGTGTAGGTGCACTAAGGCGAACATACTGCACTTAGGCAGCTGCTAAATTTTCGTTAGCGTTTAGTTTAGGTTTGTGATTTAACGCATCACCTGCGGATAGCTTCTCCAGCTGCAAAACCCCTGTCGAAACCTTTACTACCCCGTATGAAATTGTCGGCCGCAGAATCATCTACGGTCATAACTATTATATCAGATCATCCGATTCGGTCAATAAACCGCCGGTTTAATCTCATCAAAAAACATGCATCTGCGTCATCCGAGATTGCGGATCTTAAACTCCTTCTCTGCCTCTCTATTCTGGTCTTTCTTGGCGATATCTGCGCGCTTGTCATAGAGTTTCTTACCTTTTGCAAGACCGATCTCCACTTTGGCGCGCCCGTTTTTAAAATAGACCTGGAGCGGCACGAGTGTATACCCCTTTTCAGCCACCTGTCCCGTCAGTTTGCGGATCTCCTGCTTGTGCATGAGAAGCTTCTTAACTCTAAGCGGGTCCTTGTTGAAAATATTGCCCTTCTCGTACGGGCTGACATGCATGCCGTAGATGAATACCTCTCCGCTCTCGATCCGGATGAAAGATTCCTTGATCGAGCACTTGCCCATGCGCAGGGACTTTACTTCCGTGCCGTGCAGTTCGACGCCGGTCTCATATTTATCTTCTATGAAAAAATCGTGATAGGCCTTCTTGTTATTGGCTACCAGTTTGAATGTTTCCTTCTCGGCCATCATTCTCCCTCCCTATATATTATCGGTCATCTTCCAGAGAAAAATCATCTGCGATCATAAAATCGACTGTCCGCATATTGCGATCCGCATCCTTTACGCGAATCCGGACGCGATCACCAAGGCGATACGTCTTACCGGTCGCCTGTCCGGTCATCTCATATCGATCCGCATTAAACACATAAAAGTCACCCTCCAGGTCACTGACACGAATGAGTCCTTCAACCGTATTGGGAAGCTCCACATAGATCCCCCATTCCGTGATCCCGGAAATGATCCCGTCAAAGCACTCGCCAATGTGCGCTTCCATGTACTGCGCCTTCTTAAGCTTTACAGTCTCCCGCTCTGCCTCATCCGCACGACGTTCCGTTTCGGATGCATGCCGAGCAACACCGGGAAGGATCTCCTTATAATGCTCTATCCGGTCATCGCTTAATCTGCCACGGATCTGTTCCTTAATGATCCTGTGAATCTGCAGATCGGGATAGCGTCTGATCGGCGATGTAAAATGCGTATAGCAACCGAGTGCTAACCCGAAGTGACCGTAATTTTCAGTTGTATATTTCGCCTGACGCATACTGCGAAGTGCCAGTCTGTCGATCAGCATCTCTTCATCGCTTCCCGCAACTTTTGCAAGAAGTTTTTGCAGTTCCTTTGGATGGAGCTCCTCCTGCGAGACTTTCATGGAATAGCCAAAGTTACGGATAAACGCAACAAGCTGACGGATCTTATCCATATCCGGCGTCTCATGTGTTCTGTACAGAAACGGTATCTCCTGCCAAAAGAAATGCTGTGCCACCGTCTCGTTCGCAAGCAGCATAAAATCTTCGATCAGATCT
>JAIKWO010000010.1 GCA_024684675.1 Lachnospiraceae bacterium | reverse complement strand
CGTTAAGATATGGCTCTTGTAAGCTTTCGCTCTCTTTAACTTTCCTGTACCTGTTGCTTTAAAGCGTTTTGCAGCTGCTCTGCTGGTTTTCATTTTCGGCATCGTTTTATTCCTCCTATCATCAAATGATCATCATACCGTAATATATTTCAACGGAACGTCTAGCGCTTCTCCGTCAAAAACATTGTCATGCTGCGGCCTTCCACCTTGGGTGCCTTCTCAACGACAGCAATATCCGCAAGTGCCTCGGCAAAATCATCCAAAATGTGCTTGCTGCTTGCCATATGCGCCATCTCACGACCT
This sequence comes from Lachnospiraceae bacterium, assembly GCA_024684675.1. Lineage (GTDB taxonomy): Bacteria > Bacillota > Clostridia > Lachnospirales > Lachnospiraceae > VSOB01. Next base: position 34,018 of record JAIKWO010000010.1, on the reverse strand, counting down.
CTGAAACGAAGCGTGATCTTCACGCGGTCACCCTTTGTAAGGAACTTCCTTGCCGCGGAAACTTTCGTATTAAGATCGTTCGTGTCAATGTTGGGCGACAGACGAATCTCCTTGATCTCGATCACACGCTGCTTTTTCTTCGCTTCCTTCTCCTTGCGTGCCATCTCATATTTGTACTTGCCATAGTCCACAATCTTACATACGGGCGGCTTCGCCGTGGGTGCGATCTTCACAAGGTCAAGTCCGGCCTCATCCGCAAGCTTCTGCGCATCTCTTGAAGACATAACGCCAAGCTGTTCACCGTCTTCACCGATCACACGAACTTCACGATCTCTGATCTGTTCATTAATAAATAAGTCGCTAATTGCTTTACCCTCCATATTCATGCGATAAAAAAAGTGGACAGCAAAAGCCATCCACATCATAAACCTCTAAACCCATCACATGGGGTATGAGAATATGAACGCCCGGTAGCCCGATTGCCCCGAGGTGAGAGTAGCCTCTGCTTTGTTGTTATCATACTGTGATAATGTAACATGCCAAGTACCCTCTGTCAACCACTAATTTCCCCGGCTTTTCTTTTTTGACCTGTTCGCTTCCGTATTGTACAATAAAAGGTAGATGTATTGGCTTTATGTATAACATATTATCAGGAGGTTTGAGTTAATGTCTGAAAGCAAAACGTTTCTAGCCAACAAGCAAAGCGCGACGCAGGGGCAGGCAGTCCTTGAAAGCTTTATCGAGGAGACCAAAGCACCGATGGAGCATACAACAACGCTTCTCATGAAACTGCTCTCCGATAACAAGGATACCGAGTACGGTCGCAAATACGGTTTTGCGGATATTCATTCCATCGAAGAATATCAGAAAAAGGTGCCCGTGATCGTTTACGATGACACCGCGCCGTATCTTGAAAAAATGATGGATGGTGAGAAGAACGTCCTGACAGCCTATTCCTATAATCATTTTAACGAAACATCCGGAACAGTCGGTGTTCCCAAGGTAGTCCCGATGACCGACGAACAGGCAGGCGTTTTTGCAAAATACAACAATCTCTACGCATACGGTATTATGGGAAAATATCTGGATCCTTCCTGGATGGAAGGGCGCGCCTTCTGTACCTCGAGCGGTAACTGCAGGACTTTAAAAAGCGGCCTTACGGTCGGCGAAGCTTCCGCAAAGATGGCAGATCATATCAAAGGCGGCGCAGCTGCGCTCGATCAGATGATCCGCACACTCTACACCTCTCCGCTTGAAGCCCTGAACCCGGCGCACGGCGTTGACACCAAGTATGTACATACCAGATTTGCTCTCATGGATGGGGAGCTGCGCGGCATCGTAACCGGCTTCTACAGCGTGATCGTCCTCTTCCTTCGCTATATCTCCGATAACTACGAGCTTCTGATCGATGATATTGAAAAAGGAACAATCTCGAAAGACATTGACATGCCGGACGAAGTGCGCGAGAGCCTCTTACAGAAGATCGAACCCATGCCGGAACGCGCAGCCGCGCTTCGCGAAGTCTTTAAAAACGGAGCGGATTTTCCCTGGGTCAGGAAAGTATGGCCGAAATTCTCCTACCTGATGGGTGCGGGCGGCGACGGCTTTGAGATCTATGACAAAATGATTAAAGAACACTTTACAGGCGGCGGCGTTAAGAACATCTACTCCGGCATTACCGCTTCGGAAGGCCTGTGGTCCGTTCCGGCCGGTGTCGATGATTTTGACAGCATTCTTGCTCCTTCCGCAGCATTTTTGGAATTCCTTCCCGTGGAGGCGGGCGATGATTTTTCCAAATGCGTGACCATGGATAAGCTGGAAGAGGGCAAGATCTACGAACTGATTGTCACAAACCTGAGCGGTTTCTGGCGCTATCGTATGAGTGATGCCGTAAAGGTGACCGGCTTTTTCAATAAGACACCCAAAGTACAGTTTATGTACCGCGTGAACCGCACGATCAACCTTGCGGAGGAAAAGACGACGGAGAAAGCGCTTCAGATCGCTGTTGAGAAAACGTGCAAAGAGATGGGCATCGACCTGGCGGATTTCAGCGTATATCCCAATACGGATGTTACCCCGAACCGCTATGATTTCCTGATTGAGCCGGTCTATGAGGTGGATCGTTTTGATATGAAGGCTCTGCAGGCGTGCATCTTTAAGAACCTGTGCGAAGCTAATCCTGTTTACCGCGACTGCTATGACGATCACTGGCTCGATATGCCGGAAGTTCTCTTCCTGCAGCCACAGACATCGCTTCTGTACCGTGACATGATGGTATTCCGCGGTGCTTCTTTGAATCAGTTGAAGCCGGTTCGCGTGATCATGAATGAACGGCAGCGCAAATTCTTCTTTGCACTGGTGCAGGAAACGGAAAACACCGCAGGTTAACCAATGAAAAAAAGAATACTTTATCATAACGGGGTCGTCTACACAGCCGACCCCGCTTGTCCGACTGTATCTGCATTTATTGTCGAAGGCGGGCGATTTGTATATGTAGGAAATGATACGGAGCAGGAAGGCTTTGATACATGCGTTGATCTACACGGTCAGTGTGTGATCCCGGGGCTTGTTGATTCGCATTGCCACATTCTGGCAGGCGTAGAGAGCGCTTCGGCTGACATGCGCTTTATAAATAGTGATACGCCACCTAACGCCCTCGGCGATGTACTGCTCTTACTGTTAAAGGAGCGTCCCGTCGTAGACGGTCGCCCCATACTGGCAATGGGATTCGATCTAACCAAAGGAGCGTTTTCTTCCGAAAACCTTGACCGCGCATTCCCTGACAGACCTGTCATGGTCGTCAGCAACGACGGGCATGCTGCCCTGCTAAATGCCGTTTCCATGCAGATTCTCGGCATCGACCGAGATACGAAAGACCCGAGCGAAAGCAGCTATTTTGTCAGAAACGAGAATGGCGATCCGACCGGACTGGTCATTGAGATTCCTGCCATGATGCAGTGCAAAAAACTGATTGAAAGCGGCGGCGAACAGGATGTATCAAAGATTTTGCAAGAGCTTTTCAAGGCCTGCAATATGCTTGGGTATACGACGGTTTTTGAAGCGATGAGCCTCGATTCGGATGATGACCGCATATTAAAGGCGCTGCATGATATGGACCAAAACGGTCAATTGTCGCTTCGGATCGCTACAAGCTTTGGTTATCACGATGAAAACTACCTGCCGATTACAGATGCGATCGATCTGATGGATACGCAGCGCCGAAAATACACGTCAGCCCATGTGCACCCGGATACGCTGAAGCTCATTGCGGATGGCACGGTCGAGGAATACTCTGCACTTTTATTCGAGCCGTATCTGGACGGTGAGAAAGGATGTGGAAGCGAGATCGTCTCATTAAATGACATGAACGACGCAGCGTCCAAAGCCGCAAAAATGGGCTTTTCCGTGCATATCCATGCAATCGGTGACAGAGCTGTCAGTCGTGCGCTTGACGTGCTCTGCTCGCTTGGTTCGATTGAAGGAACCAAAGCGATCGCACATAACCAGCTCTACCGTCCGGAGGATATCCGGCGGATCACCAAAGCCGGCGATATTTTTTTCCAAACGACACCGCACTGGATGAAAGACGATGCCTATACAAGGGCGCGGCTTGGCGATACAAGATATCTGGCGCAGTTCCCTGTCGGGCAGATGGTTCGCGGCGACGTGACCGTCTCCTTTGGAAGCGACAGTTGTCTGGAGGAAGAGACAGCGAATCCGTTCCTGGGCATGTTTTATGCGTGCACCCGCGGTAACAAAGAGATTTGCGGGAGCGAATGTCTTCCGCCCGATACGGAGCGTATGACAAGAGAAGAAGCGCTCCTGGCTTACACCATAAACGGTGCCAGACAACTTGGGCTCGAAGCCGAGACTGGCAGTATCACAGCCGGCAAATCTGCCGACTTCGTGGTCACGGATCGGGATATCATAAACTGTAGCCTTGAAGAGCTGAAAGAAGCGCACGCTGTCTCTACGTATTTTTGCGGACGGCAGATTCACTGAGTCTTCGCCCTTTCTGCGATTGGCATATAGCCCTGGCACACCACTTTTTTAACTTGTACTCAGGCATTACTTGTAATACATTATAACAGTAAGAAACACAACAAAACCGTACAAACGGGAAGGAGCATGAGAATGAAGATCATTAAAACGAATACCTATGAGGATATGAGCCGCATTGCTGCCAATCTGATCGCTTCGCAGGTAACCGTGAAGCCGAACTGCGTTCTCGGACTTGCGACCGGTTCCACCCCGATCGGAACCTATGAAGAGCTTGTGAAAAGGGTGAAAAGCGGCGAGCTCGATTTTTCCGAAGTGACAAGCATCAATCTGGACGAATACAAAGGACTCTCTCCGGAGAATGACCAGAGCTATCGTTATTTCATGAACGAGCACCTCTTCAACCATATCAATATAAAGAAAGAAAACACCTATGTACCGAACGGTCTCGAAGCGGACGCCGTAAAAGCATGCGCGGACTATGATGCGATCATCAAAAAGTTCGGTCCGATCGATCTGCAGCTTTTGGGTCTCGGTCCCAACGGCCATATCGGCTTCAACGAGCCCGCAGATCATTTTGTACCGTCCACGAACTGCGTTGACCTCGCGCAGGCTACGATCGATGCCAATGCACGGTTCTTCTCTTCGATCGATGAAGTTCCGAAACAGGCATACACAATGGGCATCGGCACGATCATGCAGGCTAAGAAAGTCCTGATCATTGCAAACGGCGCCAAGAAAGCCGAGATCGTAAAGAAAGCGTTCTTCGGTCCCGTCTCGCCACAGGTCCCCGCTTCTATCCTGCAACTTCACGGCGATGTTACCGTCGTAGTCGATGCGGAAGCAGGGAAACTCCTTGACTGAATCCGTAAAAAAGATTACGATTTACTTCGTAGTGTGCATAAACGCACACTTTGCGACATGAAAGGTAGGATTTATACATGACATTACTCGAACAGTGGAGAGGCATGGCTTATAATGAGCAGGCCGACAAGAATGAACTGAAAAAGCTCTGGGCGAACTACTTCCAGAAGGAAAAAGAAATCTACGCTGAGCTTTTAAAGACACCCGATGAAGTTGTAAAAGGTACCGTTTCGGAACTTGCTGAGAAGTTCGGCATTGATCTCATGACCATGGTCGGTTTTTTGGATGGTATCAACGATTCCCTGAAGAAGCCCAACAACATCGAGAAGATGAAAGAGGATACAAAGGTTCAGCTCGGCTTCGATACCAAGCTTCTTTACAAGAACATGGTCGGTGCCGGTGCAGACTGGCTCTACGGCCTTGAAGAGTGGGATACGATCTTCGACAAGGATACGCAGAAAGCACTCTACAAGGAACAGAAAGCTTCCACAACGATCAAAAAGGAAGCAAAGATCTATCCCAACGATCCCTGCCCTTGCGGATCCGGCAAGAAATACAAAAAATGCTGCGGTAAGAACGCGTAAAGAGAAAATGAAAGAGCTCGTCAGCAGGCGGGCTCTTTATTTCTTTTTTTAATTGCTATGATATTGTAGGGGTATTTAATTGAATTTCTTATCATAAACTGTATCAGTGTATTTCATACCGCCGTCGGCTTTTTCAAATGAAATTTTTGCATTTCCATTATTCAGGTATGGAACAGTCCAGAATAGTGACATTTCACTTATTTCTGGAATGTCTTGGTAAACGCGTACAGCCATATCGCTACTGTACATATCAATCATCTTCTTTGTTGTGTCTGCTTTGTTCTTCTGATTCCAAGTTAAATATACCAATAAAATATAATCATTTTCATCATTTGTTCCAAGGTTTGGATTGACTGAAATATTATCAATATCTGTATATGTATAGTTTTCCTTTACATAATCGTCAACCCATTTTGCAACTTTCCTAGTTTCTTCGTCGGCATTTTCATATTGTTTCATAATGCCTTCAACATCTTCAGCACTTGCTTTGTCATCTTCTTCCCTGAAAGTTGTACTTGAATAATCATCTTCTGATGTAATGATAATTTCATCACCCGCGTTTACGGCAAAAAGTGCAGATACGGCATTTGCATCGCCGATTGTTGATTTTTCAACTGCTTTGCCCCCCATGTATTCGCCATTTTCTCCGATAACTTTTCTAACTGATTCATCTTGAAGTTTTGGCAAACTCAATGAAACTGAAAGGTCAAAATCACCCTTAAGTTTTTCCCCCTTATTTGAAAAACCTTCGGTTTTTGCTTTCCCATCTCTTACAGTTACTTTTGTTTGTGCAGTGAAATTTGTATCTGTATTATAATCACCAGAACGAAGTGAAAGCATAAGTTCTGTATTGTCTGGTAAATTGGTTTCTACATCAAATATAGCCTTTTCGCCTTCAAAACTGCCTTTAACATCAATAGAAACTTCAAATTCAGTCGGTTCTACTTCTTCAACCGATGTTTCTTTGCTTGCTTCTACTGGTGTTTCTTCTTTCAGCTCTTCCTTTACTTCTTCAACTGGTGCTCCAGCGGTTTCTTCTGAAGCGGTATCACTATCGCGTGATCCAAGAAGAACAAACAAGAGAATCCAGAATACAATCGTTACAGCAATCTTTATTGGAGTTTTCCAAGTGTTCTTTTTACGCCATATTAAAACCATAACCGGAATAGGAAAACAGAAAATCCATCCAAGTACCCAAAGCCAAGTTTTTCTTTTAGGTTGTTCATTCATAGTCTTTCTCCTTTTTTAGTCATATTGTAGGAACGTCCAAACGCCTTCTGATTAATAATTTTTTCTTAATAAATAATTCTACAAAACGTGCACACTATACTCTTCTATCAATGGTAACAACACGTCGTGACATTCACTAGATGTCATTCTATTTGCAATCTTACCACAGAATATAAGTGATGACAATTAGTGAATGTCATGCAGGCGAGGCTGTATATAGAGGACGTATATGTTTACAAATAAGGCGGCAAACGGATGGAATAATATTTGCGGAAAGCAAGTATCCAAATATAGAAAGAAAATGAATATATCTCAGCGTGAACTTGCTGACCGGTTACAGATAGCCGGTTTGGATGTAGACAAGAATGCCATTCAACGTATCGAGTGCGGGAAAAGATTTGTTACTGACATTGAACTTCGCGCGTTGTCAACTGTATTAAACAAATCAATAGATGAAATGCTATCTTGAACCTTCCCTTCACATGCATTATTTATCTATTTAGGTGGAAATGATTATGAAAGAGCTAGTCCGACAGACGGGTCCTTTTTCATATTGACAATTGTTCGAAACGATAGTAATATCAGCACGAAAGAAACGGGTTTTCACCGCACGTTTTGTTGCGGCCTGCTCGTTTCTTTTTTTATTGCTTTAAGTTATAATTCTGATAATAAGGAGTTTATTCATGAGTGATATGACAGAATCTTATCGCGTGCTTCTGACAGCCGGAAGCGGCGAGATCGAAGAGAAAAAGTCCCGTTTCATCGCCGACTTAAAGGCGGTAGAGTCAGAAGAGGAAGCATACGCGTTTATCGAATCGATCAAGAAGAAGCATTACGATGCCAAGCACCACTGCTTTGCTTTTATCATAGGGAAACGTTCAGATCTGGAACGTTGCAGCGATGACGGCGAGCCGAGCGGCACAGCCGGACGCCCGATTCTGGAAGTGTTAAAAGGCGCGGGACTTACCAACACGGTCTGCGTGGTGACGCGTTATTTTGGCGGCACGCTCCTTGGAACCGGCGGGCTTACGAGAGCCTACAGTGCTGCGTCCAAGGAAGCCGTCTTAAATTCCGAGATCGGCCTTATGCGCTACGGTATCGCTTATGATGTGGAGGTGGCCTACACACTCGTCGGCAAGCTCCAGTACATCTTTTCCGGTAATGGGATCATGGTTAAGAAGACGGACTACACCGATGTTGCGAAGTTCTCCGTGACGGTGCCGGCAGCTGTCGAGCATACATTCATCACTGCCGTAACGGATGCCTCCGGTGGAACGGCCGTGATCGAAAAGAAAGGAAATGCGTATTACATCGATGATTCAGGATCGTTTGCATAAAAAAGGGTAGCAGGAGAAATCCTGCTACCCTTTTCCACTATTTAATTTCCAATTCGCGAAGCTTTGCCTTCGCATCTTCCAGGTCTTTAAAAACAATCCCGTGAAATCCGAACATCTGTGCAACATAGACATTATGCGGTGTATCATCGAAGAAGACAGTCTCGTCCGCTTTCAAGTCGTACTGCTTAAGAAGAAGCTTAAAGATCGCCGGATCAGGCTTGATCAGCTGAACGCGATAGGACCAAATACCACCTTCCATGTGTGATTCAAAATCCAGCGCATCCGCACAGTCTTCATAGACTCTTTCGGAAAAATTGGAAAGGAAAAATACATGTAATCCTTTCGATTTTAATTCTTCGAGCCAGGGGATGGCATAATCACGGCGTCTGACTAGCCCTACCAGATCTTTAAGCGCAAGCCGGATCTCCGATTCCAATTCAGGTGCATTCTTGACCATCAGGTCAACAAATTCATTGTAGCTAAATACACCACGATCCACTTCGCTCCAAAGGATACTTCGAACGGTCGCATCTGCAACGCGTTCCAGAACATCGCCATGAAGACCCACATCTTCAAAATGCTCACGCCATGCATAGGTCGTCAGCACGTTTCCTACATCAAATACAATATTACGGATCATAAATTCCTCCGGTGTCAAATGTGCAATAATTGTGTCGCGATCCGAAAGTAAACAAGCAGCGAGATTGCATCCACGATCGTCGTGATGAACGGACTCGCCATAACAGCCGGGTCAAACCCCGCCTTCTTTGCAAACATCGGTAGCATGCAGCCAACAACCTTTGCAAACAGAACTGTCAGGATCAAGGTCAGACAGATAACAAATGTCACCTGTAGTCCAACCTTATCAAGCAGCATCAGCTTTGCAAAATTGGCTATTGCAAGCGTCACACCGCAGCAAAGTGCTACTCTGATCTCTTTCCAGACAACAGCGAGCAGATCGCCGAATTCGATCTCATCAAGTGACAAACCACGAATGATCGTTACGGATGCCTGTCCGCCGGCATTGCCGCCCGTGTCCATGAGCATCGGGATAAAAGCGGTCAGCACCACATAGACGCTCAGTGCATCTTCAAACGATGAGATGATCTTGCCGGTAAACGTTGCAGAGATCATGAGAAGCAGCAGCCAGGGGATACGCTTCTTAAAAGTTTCAATAACGCCTGTTTTCATATACGGCTTATCCGTCGGTAAGATCGCGGCCATCTTTTCAATATCCTCGGTGGCCTCTTCCGTCATGATGTCGACAACGTCATCGACCGTGACGATCCCGACAAGCCGGTTTTCATTGTCCACAACAGGCATGGACGTAAAGTCGTATTTCTGGAATTGGTGTGCAACCTCTTCCTGATCCATCATCGTCTGCAACGAGATGACATTCTCATGCATGATATCGCCGATGATCGCATCGGGCGGACTGATGAGAAGATACCGAAGCGCAACCGTTCCCTTCAGGGTACGCTTCGCATCAAGCACGTAGCAGATGTTGATCGTCTCGGAGTCGACACCGATCTTACGGATGCGCTCGATTGCTTCGGCAACCGTGCTTTTCTCCTTTAGATCGACATACTCCACCGTCATGATACTGCCGGCGGAATCCTCCGGATAACGCAGAAGATGATTGATATCGCGCCTGGTCTCGGCATTCGCGTTGGCCAGGAGCTTCTTTACGACATTCGCAGGCATCTCCTCCAAAAGGTCCGTCGCATCATCTGCCATCAGGTTGTTGATGATGCTGGCCGCCTCTCGATCGGACAGTGCCGTGATAATGAACTGCTGGATATCGACGGGCAGGTACGCAAAAACATCCGCCGCGATGCTCTTGGGCAGGATACGGAATACTTTGAGAAAATCTTCCTCATCCAGCTCTTCGATGAAGGCCGCAATATCGGCATCGTTCATCTCAGAGAGCTTCTCACGGAGTTTTGTGTACTTCTTTGCCGCTAAGAGATCCAGGAGCTCCTGAAGTTCATTAATCTCTTCCATGGCAAATCTCCTTCAAATGATGATTTTATGCTCTGACTGGGGAGAGGAACGTCCGATTTCGAACACTTCGGATAATTTCGATTGGACCGCTTCTTCATAAAACCACCACCTTTCAAAGTCTTGCCCGTAAGAGCAGCGAACAGTCAATAAACAGGCTGCCCGTGGCAGCCTTCAACACCTCAACTTTACTCGAATGCACGGGCATTGTCAATGTGGTATGATAGAAAAAAGGAGGATGAAACGAATGAAAAATGTTTTGCTAAAACTGATCGCATACGCACTTTTGTCTGTGATGCTGTTCGGGATGCTTTCCACGACCTCACTGGCCGCCGAGATGCGGAAAGAAAACACGATCGATAAGATCGTTGCGAACATGACGCTGGATGAGAAGATCTCTCAGATGATCATTCCTGCGATCCGGTCTTGGAACGGCACGCCCGTAACGGATCTTGACGCTGCAGGCGGTCTGAGCGCGGTTCTGAAAAAGCATCAGTACGGCGGGATCATTCTGTTTGGTGCAAATATTACCGGGAGCGAGCAGGTTACACGCCTTGTCCGGTCGTTACAGCAAAACAATGCCGCGATCGACGGTGTCTCGACGCATATTCCGTATCTGATGCCGGTCGATGAAGAGGGCGGTATCGTCATCCGACTCTCCGCCGGGACTCGCATGAACGGCAACATGGCGCTTGGCGCAACAAAGAATGCCGTATCAAATGCAAAAAAGACCGGAGAGATCATCGGCGAAGAACTTGCCGCAGCCGGCTTTAACGCAGACTTTGCACCCGTCGCGGATGTAAACAACAATCCTGCCAATCCGGTGATCGGCACAAGATCTTTCTCGGATGACCCGAATCTGGTGGCAAAGCTTGCATCTGCCTATGCATATGGGCTTTCAAAAAGCGGGATCGTAGCGACCTTCAAGCACTTCCCGGGACATGGTGATACAGGGACGGACAGTCATATCGGAACACCTTCCGTTGCAAAGACATACGAAGAGATCGCTTCCGGTGAGCTCATTCCGTTCAAGAAGGCGATCGAGGGAGGCGCTGATCTGATCATGACGGCGCATATCACGTATCCCATGATCGACGAGGAAGTGACATTCGGTGACGGTGTGACAAAAGGGTTTTATCCTGCCACAATGTCCAAAGTGATGATCTCCGGTATCCTCCGCTCACGCCTCGGATACAACGGCGTTGTCGTAACGGATGCGCTGGAAATGGAAGCGATCCGGTCCGGCAGGCTGGTGCCCGGAGAAAAGGATTCCGTCCGGTATCATGTCGGCATTGCGGAAAAAGTGATCAGTGCCGGTGTGGATATCCTGCTTCTGCCACTCGATCTGACGGATGAAAAAGCGGCTTCGTTCTACGACAGCTACATTGCGGGGATCGCTTCTCTCGTAGAACAAGGTTCGATCAATGTAAGCAGGATCGATGAAAGCGTGAAAAGGATCCTCATGCTCAAAGCAAAATACGGAATCTTTGATCCGGACGGAAACGAAAAAGGCGCTGAGGATCTTAATGTGAAAATGCAGCAGGCCGGAGCGGTCATAGGCTCCGCGTCACATCATGATACCGAGATGACGATCGCAAGAGAGGCGATCACACTGGTCAAGAACGATCAGGATTTCCTCCCTCTTGCAAGAGAGCAGACGCGTATCGTCGCACTTGGCAGGCAGGAAGGCGACGCCAAAGCGATCGGATATGCGATAGGCAGGATGAAAGAGACCGGAGCCCTTAATCCGGAAGCGAAAATCTCTGTCTTTTACAACTGTGATACCGCGGATGCAAAAAAGCCGCACTACACGGATGAGATGAAGCAGGCGATCAGAGACGCGGATGTGGTCATCGGCTTTTCCTATGCAGCCGGCAAAAATGTGCTGGATCTGAAAGATGCACAGTCTGTAGCGCTCCACAGCGCGATCGCCGATACACATGAGGGTGGAGGACGTTTCATTCTTGTCAGCACGAACCTGCCGTACGATGCGGCTGTCTACCGGGCAGCGGATGCGATCGTCCTGGCTTATCTGGGCGCGGGGCTGAACATCGACCCGACAGAGCGGTCCGGCACCGCAGGGTCATCTGCGTTCAACGCGAATATCATCGCGGCAGTAGAGACCGTGTTCGGTCAAAACAAGCCGAAAGGACATCTGCCCGTGAACCTGCCGCGCGCTGAAGCCGGCGAAGACGGGATGCTGCGGTATACGGGAGAGATCCTGTATCCGAGGGGATATGGATTGAATTATTAGTAGAAGAAATGGGCGGGCTCTCCGGTTTGAGAGACCGCCTTTTCTTGAATAAGCCCCACCTTTTTGCTATACTAAATTGGTATGGATGTTTGTACAAGGGAGGCAATGGAATGAATTACGGAAGAAAGGGTATCCGTAAGAGACAGAAAGAAATCAACTCCTCTTCGACCAGATGGGGACATAAAGTGTCCCTTCTTATAACCGAAATGGCTCTCCTTCTTTGCATCGCAGTCGGTATCATACTTTTGAGCGGCGCGATCGGCATATTTAAGGGGATCATCTCAAACGCACCGGATATTTCCAACATCGATGTGTCGCCGTCCGGCTTTTCGACTTTTGTCTACGATTCCGAAGGACATGAGACCGCGAAGCTGGTCGCCGCAGACTCCAACAGGATCCCTGTTACCATGGACAAGATCCCGAAGGATCTCGCACACGCATTTGTTGCGATCGAGGATGAGCGTTTTTACGAACACAACGGTATCGATATCAAAGGTATCATCCGTGCGGGCATCGTCGCGATCAAGAATCGCGATCTGTCGCAGGGTGCCAGTACCATCACGCAGCAGCTGTTAAAAAACAACGTTTTCAGCGGATGGACCAAAGAGACCACGATCGAAAAGATCAAGCGTAAGATTCAGGAGCAGTACCTTGCTCTTGAGCTTGAAAAGGTGATGGACAAGGATAAGATCCTTGAGAACTATATGAACACCATCAACCTCGGGCAGAATACGCTTGGCGTACAGGCTGCGGCGCTTCGCTACTTTGGAAAGCCCGTCTATGAGCTGACCTTATCCGAAGATGCGGTCATTGCGGGCATCACGCAGAATCCGTCCAAATATAACCCCATCTCCCATCCTGACAAGAATGCCGAGAGAAGAGAAAAGGTACTCCTGAATATGCTGGAGCAGGGCTATATCGATCAGAAAGCATACGATACGGCCATGAAGGACAAAGTATACGACAGGATCAAGGTATTCAATGAAGAATCCGAGGACGATTCCATCTACACCTATTTCGTGGATGCGCTGACTGCGGATATTCTGGACGACCTTGTAAATGTAGCGGGATATAACGAGACGCAGGCATACAATCTGCTCTACAGCGGCGGTCTTTCAATCTACTCAACGCAGGATTCGAAGGTTCAGAAGATTGCAGACGAAGTTTTCTCCAATGAGGAGAACTATCCTGCCAATACGAAGTGGTATTTAAACTACGAGCTTACGATCGAGCACGAAAACGGCGATCGCGAGAACTTCAGTTCCGAAATGTTCAAGGCGTTCTTCAAGCAGGAAAAAGCAAATTTCAACATGCTGTTTTCCTCCAAAGAAGAAGCGGACGAAGCCATCACGAAATATAAAGAATCCGTCATGAAACCGGGCGACGAAGAAGTTGCGGAAAATATCTCGCTGACACCGCAGCCGCAGGTTTCATTAACAATACAGGATCAGAGCACCGGCTATGTGGTCGCAATGGAAGGCGGGCGAGGCGCCAAGGAAGCATCCCGTACGCTGAACCGTGCAACCGACACCATGCGTCAGCCGGGCTCTACTTTCAAGATCGTATCGACCTATGCACCTGCGCTTGACAGTGCGGGTCTGACACTTGCCGATGTACAGAACGACGCCCCGTTTAAATACACGAACGGACGTCCCGTTTCCAACTGGTATTCGAGCGGCTACAGAGGACTTTGCTCTCTCCGCGACGGTATCCGTGATTCCCTGAACATCGTCACCGTCAAGACACTGACGCAGATCACGCCGCAGCTTGGATACGATTACCTGATCAATTTCGGGTTTACAACGCTTGTTGACCGCATGGAGATCGGTGGACAGATCTATTCCGATATCCAGCAGTCTCTGGCTCTCGGCGGCATCACAAAAGGTGTTACCAATAAAGAGCTGAACGCCGCTTATGCGACGATCGCAAATCACGGTACATACATTAAGCCGACGCTCTATACAAAAGTCACGGATCATGACGGCAATGTGATCCTCGATAATACCAAGCCGCCTTCACACCAGGTATTAAAAGAGACAACTGCTTACCTTCTGACAGACGCCATGATGGATGTTGTCACGGCAGGTACCGGTACTTCCTGTAACTTCGGCAACATGGCAATCGCCGGCAAGACCGGTACGACATCCGACTACAACGATGTCTGGTTTGCGGGCTATACACCTTATTATACGGCCACAACATGGGCCGGCTTCGACAACAACGCCAAGCTTTCGGGCGACGAGAAGAACCTTGCAAAAAAGATCTGGCGCGAGGTCATGGCAAAAGTACATGAGGATCTCCCGTACGAATCATTCACAAGACCCGCAGGGATCGTCAGCGCCACGGTCTGCAGCCGCTCCGGCAAGGTACCGATCTCCGGTATCTGTGACCAGTACTTAAAGAGCGAGATTTTTGCACAGGATACGGTTCCTTCCGAAAGTTGTAATCTCCACTACTCCGGTATGGTCTGCGCCTACAGCATGCTGCCTGCAAGCGATGAATGTCCGTTTAAGGTACCTGGTACACTGGAGCTTCTGACAGATGACTATTCTTCGTACACACCGAAGAAGGAAGAAACAGAAACACCGCAAACACCGGAAGAAGAAGCAGATTCGCATTATCAGAAATGTCCGCATGATGCAGCCTTCTTTGCGCAGCCGAATGCGGAAGCGATCGTCCAACAGCAAACACTTGAAATGCAGATCGCGGCAGGTCTTGTACCGCCGGCCGATCCGAATGCAGCTCCTGCCCCGGATCCGGGTGCAGCACCTGCACAATAAACATAGCAAGACACCAACGAAGCCCCGTGTCACAAGTGACACGGGGCTTCGTCATATATTAAAGCTTAGATGAAATACAATTGTAAAGGAAAGACCATGTCCTATTCCACACGGACTTCCATCTCCCGTAAGATCTGCGTCAGCGATCTGCCGGTCAGATACTCGAAGATCTCGCCCATCTCCTGCGGCGATGTCTTCATACCGTCTTCCATCCAGGAGAGAATGAAAGCGGTCCAGAGCTTGGAATAGTAATCGGCAAGCATCTCTGTACTCATGAGTTCATGACGTGCGATCCTGTTCTCGGAATGCGTCCTGATGAACTCCAGCATCGTCTGTTTCAGGCTGACCGTTACAATACTCTCGAACGAATTCTGTCCTTCCAGGCGATATACCTTTCCGTAAAAATCTCTGTCCTGCTGCATTCTGATGAAAATCAAAATAACCGCTTCCGTCAACATCTCGTTCTGAATGAGCGGAGATGCAGGTCCCAGCACTTCCGATCTGTAGATGTGCTCGAGCAGCTGGTACTTATCTTGAAAATGACGATAGAACGTAGAGCGAAGCACACCTGCATCATCCGTGATCTCACGGATGGTCATCTTATCGATCGGCTGATGCTTGGCAAGCTTCTTAAAGCTTGCAACAAGACGCTCTTTTGTATTCGTTCGATTGCTCATAGACTTAATTCTGTGATCTGAAAACGATCTCTCCGGTTGAAGCATCCATGCTGTCCACAATCGCAAGTGATTCAACATGAAGACCTTTCCCGCGAAGGAGCTTACCGCCTTCCTGGAATCCCTTCTCGATCGCGATCCCGACGCCCTCTACTGTCGCGCCGGCACTCTGGACGAGTTCGATCAGTCCGTTTACCGCGCAGCCGTTTGCAAGGAAATCATCGATGATCAGTACATGATCATCCTTGCCGATGTATTTCTTTGAAACGATCACATCATAAACACGCTTGTGCGTAAACGATTCGATCTTGGTGCAATAAACGCTGCCGTCGATATTGATGCTCTGTGACTTCTTGGCAAATACAACGGGAACATGAAAGTACTGCGCAGCAACACAGGCGATTCCAATACCGGAAGCCTCAATGGTCAGGATCTTGTTGATCTCTTTCTGCGGGAAAAGACGTCTGAATTCCTTACCCATCTCATTGAACAGTTCAATGTCCATCTGATGGTTTAAAAAGTTGTCGACCTTCAGCACATTTCCTTCTTTGACCAACCCGTCTCTGCGGATCCGATCCTCCAAAAGCTGCATCTTTCATTCCCCCAACTCAGAACTCGTTTTCTACGACAATACATAGGGTACCAAAAAATGAAAAATTTCTCAAGTATCTTTTTCGGTTTCTTCGGAAAGAACACCGTCAATGATATGAACGATGCGTTTTGCCGCCTTTGCTACCGTCAGATCATGCGTAATCATAACGATCGTGTGTCCCATATCATTCAGTTCACCGAAGAGCCGCAGTACATCTTTACCACTCGACTGATCGAGTGCACCGGTCGGCTCATCCGCCAATAGGAGCGCAGGCTGTCCGACAAGCGCACGTGCGATCGACACACGCTGCTTTTGTCCACCGGACAGTTCGTTCGGTCTGTGCGCAAGCCTATGCCCGAGCCCGAGCATCTTGATCGTCTCGATGCTTTTCTCTTCGGCCTCCCGATGACTCATCCCACGAATTACAAGTGGCATGATGATGTTCTGCATGACATTGTATGACGGGATCAGCTGATAATTCTGGAAGATAAAACCAATCTCCCGATTACGTACCTCCGTCAAATCCTCTTCATCCGTCTCGTGGATCGGAAGTCCTGACAGGTAGTATTCGCCACTATCCATAATGTCCATGCAGCCAATGACATTCATCAGCGTCGTCTTACCGGAACCGGAAGGTCCGAGGATCGCCACGTATTCCCCGCGCTTTACCCGAAAATTGATATCTTTTAAAACAGGCACCTTTTCTTCACCGATCATGTATCCTTTATTCATATGATGGATTGAAATCAGATATTCTTCTTCCATATGTCTCCTATCATTCATCTTCCACGATCCATATCTTCACGATCTCGGACGATGCAGCATCATCCGTCTCTTGCATCAGGCAATGGATCGTTTTCCCTGCGGAAAGCCTCGTAAATGTGGTCACACTCTGAATGCTTGTGATCACTTCCGTTCCAACAGGTATGAGAAAAATCTTTTCCTCTCCTATTTCTTTGCCGTCCTCTTCAATTTCGACCGCTTTTACTTCGTTGCCGATGATCTCATTGATCCGATAGTATTTCCAGCTCTGGTTCTTTTGCAACTTGACGGCCGACTCCGCATTCGCATTGGCTTCTGCTTCCTGCGCACGCTTTTGATGCCAAAAGATCCCGCCGCCCAAAAGCGCGATCAAAAAGAGCACAAGAAGTACGATCAGTGCTTTGCGTTTTCTTTTTTTCTTATTCTGAACGATATAATTATCCATTGACTGTCTACTCCTGATTCAGGGCAACAACAGGTATCAGCGTTGATGCCTTATACGCGGGATAGAATCCGAAGATACTGCCGGTTAAAACACCGAACAGAAGGGACAAAACAGCCCCACTCACCGTCAGCTCCACGCGCACCGAAAAACTCTCTATGATCGGCGTGATGCATAGACCGAACAAAACGCCGAGGATTGCTCCGACAAAACTGATGCAGGCCGCTTCAAGCAAAAACTCGGTCAGGATATCTTTCCTGCTGCAGCCGATCGCCTTTAAGATACCGATCTCGTTCGTTCGCTCCTTAACGGATACAAACAAGACGTTCATGATGCCGATACCGCCGACGAAAAATACGATCGCAGCCATGGCGATCAGGAGAAGTTGGAGAGTTTCGTTGGATTTTGACGCCGCTTCCATCTTAGATCCGGCATCTGAAATCTCAAATTCCGCATTCGGATATGTGCCTGCGAGCGTGTCCGCAATATACTCTTTTATGACCGGTACGTTATCAACATCCTCCGCGATCGCGGTGATCGTCGGGCTCACATCCGACCCTGTCAGGTATTTAATGCCGGTTGCATAAGGAATGAAGATCGCATCGTCCGGACTGATGCCCGAAGCGACCGTTCCCATCTCACCGATCACGCCTGCAACACTGTAAGGTCGGCTGTCAATGTAAACGGTTCCGTCATAGGCATCATATGCCGATCCGAAGATCTCCTTTGCCGCACGCGACCCAAGCACGCACACTTTCTCTTTGCCTTCTTCGTTCTCCTCCGTTAAAAAGTCCCCGATCGCAAGCGTTAAGTTACTTAGATCCGCATAATTCGGCTTTACGCCGGCAATCGTATAAGAAGACGACGAATCAAGTGTTCCGCCCTCTACATCCGCATTCGTGGAAAAAGAGATCGTGGCATCCGAAAGCCCCGGCACAAAAAGCGTAATATCTTCCATATCCGATTCTTTCAGCGTTACCTGATTTCGATCACGCCCCCGCTGGCCGAAACCGAACATGAAAAAGCCGCCCGGGCCGCCGCCCCTTCCCGAATCACCCGAAGACTCATAGGAAACATCCACAGCACCGGCATTCAGATTCTTAAACTGTTCCGCGACTTCCATCTGACCGCCCCGACCGATCGCCAACACCATCATGATCGTGGCGCTGCCGGCAACAATACCGATGGACGTCAGGATCACCTTGGATTTGTTCTGCACAAGGTTCAGCCATACCAGTCTGAAAATTTCCGAGATTCTCATGCGCTTTTTACCTTACCTTCGATCAGGACCGTATCACCTTTCTTCAGTCCTTCCTTGATTTCCACGTTGTTTCCGTCCGAAAAGCCCGTCACGACTTCCTGTTTGGTGATCTTTCCGGATGCATCTTTGATCTTCACATAACTCTTTGTGCCTTCACGAATGATCGCTCTGTTGGATACATAAGTGACCGCTTCGGTCTCCCTCGTAACAAACGTAACATTCGCCGTCATACCACCGTAAAGTCCCGCCACATCGCCTGATACCGCGATCTCGATCGCATAGGTAACGGAATTATCCTTGATCGTTGAATCACCGATTTTGGAAACGGTTCCGGTAAAGTTTCCGTCCGGTGCAGACGGGAACTGCAGTTTAACAGGGATTCCGACTTTCAGATTTCCTACCGTCTCGTCATCCACATCTACCTTCACGATGATGTCATCGTAATTGTTGAGGATTACGATTGCCGTATCTTTCTGGACGGTATCGCCTTTTGATAAGCTGACCGTTGTGACAACACCGTCATATTCTGCACTGACAATATTGTCTTTGATATAAGTATCGAATTTATCAAGCTTTTCGCCCGCATCTTCCAGATCTTCTCTGGCAACCTTCGCATTGTATTCGATCTTGTCCGTCGCGATACTGTAGATCTCGGCCGCACTGTTTAACTGAAATATCCGCTTCTCTTTTGTATTCTCTGCCGACGCTTTTCCGGTTGCCAGCTCTTTAACAGCATCGTCATAATCACTCTTAAGCTGTGTCAGCTTTTGATTCTGCTCTTTGATCTTGTCTTCGTATTCTTCGATCGCATCCTTCTCGGAATCCACGCGTTCCTTTGCAGTCTTTCGAAGATCCGCATTCTTCAGATTCCAATATGTCGTCTGGTCGAACTGCAGGGCGGCTTCTGCTTCCTCTAAGTAAGCCTGCGCCTTTGGATAATCAGCCTTGAGTCTGTCATAGTCCTCCTGCATTTCACAGAGCTCCTCGACCGCATCCGTATAATCCTCCAGGGCATCGTCTACTTTTTTCTGCAGATCGTAAACGGTTTCCTCGTACTCTGCATCAGCTGCTTTTCCGTAGGTGACATTCTTGTCATATTCCTGTTTTGCTTCAAGTTGCGTCTTTTTCTGCTCTACGAGGAGCTTTTCATAGGTAACTGCGGCACTCTCTTCATCGGATACAAGTTCCGCTCGGATCGTCTCGGTACTTTCCCCGCTCACTTTGAAGAGCGGATCGCCTTTCTTAAGCTGCTGCCCGACATTCACATAGACTTCCTCGACATCAAGCGTTCTGCCGCTTTTATTGGAAGAAGCTTCCTCCACATCAAATCCGCCGTACCAGCCACTGAACCAGTCATTCTCGGCTGCATACTTACTGATATCGAGGTCAAATTTTTGTTGAATGGTTCCGACTTTGACAGTTCCGTCTTCTGTCACGCCGACTGTCAATGGTCCGTATTCGACCGTTGTCTCCTTATAGACCCCTTCATCATCAGATCCACTCCTGTAAATTCCGTATCCGATCCCGCCCAAAGCTAGCACAAGGACCAGCGTCGATCCGGTGATAATGCACGCTTTTTTATGGCGCAAAATTTTTGCTGAAATTGATCTCTTCATTACCAAATTCCTTCATATCCCCCAAGTTCACATCGGGAGCGTCGTTCGGCGTCTCTCCGTCTTTTAAAGAGGCTTCGCTTTCACTGACTTTGCTTGCGATATAGACCGTATCCCCTTTCGATAAACCTGACACGATCTGTACATTTACACCATCCGTAAAGCCTGTCTCAACAGGGATGAGTTCCATGTCACCGTTCTCGTTTTTAATATAGACATATGTCTTTTTATCATCGCCTTTGACGATCGCCTTGCGCGACACATAGTCGACCTCTTCGGATTTGTCCGTGATAAAGGTAACATTACCGCTCATGCCGCCGTAAAGCTTGGATGTATCGCCTTCTATGGAGATCGTAACGGGGAAGCTGACCGTCGCCATGTCAGACGAAGGTTCCGTCGTCTTAATCGCTTTTACATTGCCATGGAATGTCTCGTCCGGATATGCTGTAAAGACAACCGAAACACTGTCACCGACTTTCACGCCGGCAATATCTTCTTCCGACACATCCACTGACAATGAGAAGCTTTCGTCATCCGTATAATTGATAAGCGGCGTATTTTCCTTAACGGTATCGCCCTCCAAAAGAAGCACTTCCAGAATCATTCCATCAGCTTCCGCATAGACAATGCCGTCGTCTCCTACAAAGTTGTCAAAGTCTGTCAGGATCTCCTCTTTTTCTTCCAGCGTCTCGCGTGCCTTCTTGATTTTCTCTTCAAGTGATTTGATAGAGTATGCATACACATCGGATGCCATGCTGCCCGCCAGGTTCGCCGCATCAAAAGTCTGCTTCGCATCTAAAAGCTTACGATCCGTCTGACCTATCAGTCTGTCGATATCCGCCTGCTTCTTTGCGAGTTCCTGCTGCTTTCTCTCAATCTCCTTCCGCTTATCGGCACGGGATCTCGTTTCCTTTGTATACTTATCCCGATAAGAAATGTAGTTCTCGCGAAGCGGGATGTAATCGTATAAATTCTCCGGATCCCAGTTATAGTAACGTCTCTCGTATTTTTCGAAATCTTCTTTCAGATCCTGATAGTCTTCCCAGCCATCCTCCAGTTCTCTCTCTATCGATTTGATCTCATCGGCAAGGACTGCCACGGAATCCTGCAGCGCAGATATCTCCAGCGTGACCTGATTCACGTCAATATCATATTGCGCTTGGGCATACGTACCGTCCTGCACATCCGTATCGTACTGCCCCTTTGCGGTAACCCGAAGCGTCGCCAGCTCATTCTCCAGATTCGTGACGGAAAGCTCAGCATCTGCCTTATCCGCACGGATATTTCGTCTGATGCTGTGTACACTTTGAGAAGTAAGCTTCATGAGCTGATCGCCCTTTTTGATACGCTGCCCCTGCGTCACAAAGATTTTCTCAACCTTTAGCGTCTTGTCTTCGTCATCATCATCGCTGCTACTTTTCTTCGAGTCGTCATCCGCATTGATCTCGACTTCGCATTTCTGCGATTTGTATGTCAACGTCACGCTGCCGCTTTCCTGAATGCCCTGCATCAAAACGCCGTGCTCGACAGGCGTTTCTTTATAGATATACTTCTCTTCTTCCGTATCATCACGTGTTGTCAATGTATAGACCGCACCGCAGATCGCAACGCAAAGCGCAGCCAGAACCAGGAGTATTCTTTTCTTTTTACGCGTCATTTTCATCATGGCCTTGCTCCTCCCGGCATCCCGGACGGTCCGCCGCTCGGTCTGCCGCCGCGCCTGCCGCCCTCACCTTCCGGTGACGAGATCATCAGAGCATCTTCGCCGGATTCTGCCATTATCTTGTTGTATTCATCCGCATCAATACCAAAATAAACGGTCGCCGTCATATTGGAATCGACATCTGCGTCGCCGGCTTCCATTTCAACCGTCACGTTATATGATACAGACGCCTTGGAATCGGATTTTGAAACAGGATCAATCGCCTTAATCTTGCCTGTAAGCGGATCCTTTCCTTCCAGAACAATGGTTGCGGTATCACCGACATTAAGCTTCGCGATATCCGTCTGATCCACCGAAGCATGCACACTGAGCGTATCCGTGTTGGTGTACGCCATCAGAAAGCCGCTGGCCAGTTTCTTCCCTGCCGCCGCATCAATGTACATGATCGTTCCCGCATTCTTGGTATAGATCGCGCCGTCTTCGAATAGACCGGCAAAATACGCTCTGTTCTCCGTTGCCTCATCCTGCGCATCATTGAGGATCTTCAGATCTTCATCCAGCTTCTTGATCGTCTGGTCGTACGTCGCCTTTGCGCGCTTTCCTTCTTCCTCGGATTCCGCCTTCTTGTTTGCAGCTTCCGTCTTATCTTTTTCAAGCTTGATCTTTGCCTCTTCGAGCGCAAGTGTCTTTAGTGCAGCATCATCCTGCGCCGCACTCAGTCCTGCTCTTGCCTTTTCGGTCGCCGCCTCGGCATCTTCAAGCGCATCGTCATATTCGTCCTTATTCTTCTGGTATTCGTCCTTTAAAAGCTGCAGAACCGTCTCTTCGCCGTCACCGCTCTCCGCGATCGACATGCCTTTCTTCTTCGCGCCGACAATCGTAAAATTATCGGGGTCATATTCATACCCTTCCGCCGATGTATCGCCGTCATCCAGCTCATAGCCCCAGTCTTCAAGCTTATCGAAGAAATCCTGCAAGTTTTTCTCATAATCGGATTTCTTCCGATCCACTTCATATTTCGTATAGTAATAGTTATCGTCAACTGCGGACTGATACTCCTCCAGAAGCTTATTCGCGTCCTTTAACTCTTTTTCCGCTTTTTGAACACTGATCTCTGCCACCGCGATCGCATCATTCATCGTCGTCTCAGCCAGTTCTGCCTCGACCAGGCTCTTGTCATAGGTTTCTTTTGCCTCAAGTTTCTTGGTCTCATAGTCGATCAGTCCCTGCCTGTAAGCGAGTCCTGCGTCCAGCTCAGCACGCTCCAGCTCCCTTGAGGCAGCCTTATAGGAAGTATCGGTAATCGTAAGGACCTTATCCCCTTTCTGCACTTCCGACTCGTCCGATACAAAAACCTCATCCACGATCAGGTCAGTCTGTAAAAACGTTGTATCAACCGTGATATCGGTCACGCCTTCCATCGTCGTTCCGGTCGCCGCCACCAGATCTGTGCGACCTTGCAGCTGCACCGGAATTTCCGGTTCCGGCATTTTGAACTCTCGAAAAAAGAAAAACCATACCGCCGCACCGATCCCGCCAAGCAGGATCAATACGCAGATTGCGATCAGAATGCGTTTCTTTTTGTTTACGGGATGCAGAATGATCTCCTCGTCCCTGTTCGCTACATCGGGCATAAAAAAACCTCCTATACTCATTATGTATCATACAGGAGGTTCGTGTACACTTTTTGTTTATTTTGTGAAAATTGTGTGTCCTACATGCTCAATTTGGCTCGAAGCCGTTTTCTCACAATGACAAAACAGATTACATGGACCAAAGTGGTCAATCCCCACGAGATCGGATACGAATAGTAAAGCGTCTGCAGCGAGTGATCCGCACGAAATACAGTAAAGATCCAGATCACGCGGAAAAGACATGCACCTGTCAGGGAGACGATCATCGGAAGCACTGCGTAGCCGAGGCCGCGCATCGCGCCGACCATGACATCCATCGTACCGCAAAGGAAATACGTAAGTGCAATGATGGTAAGACGCAGAATTCCAAACGAAATAACCTTTGCATCCTCGGAATAAAGCCCCAAAATACTTTCACCAAAGAAGGTTGCCAGACACCCTAGGAAGATCCCGATCCCGGCCGCCAGAAGGAAACACTCCACAACGACCCGGTCGATCCGCTTCCACTTCATACCGCCGAGGTTCTGACTCACAAACACGGTCGATGTATGGTGTACCGCGTTCATCGAGACATAGATAAAACCCTCCGCATTGGAGCTCGCCGTGTTGCCTGCCATCGCGATCGATCCGAATGAGTTGACAGATGACTGGATCAAAACGTTGGAGATGGAAAAAAGAGAGCCCTGCAAGCCCGCCGGCAGCCCAATATGAGCGATCTTCAAAAGCTTCCCGAAATTGATATGGATCCGGGACAGATACAGTTTATAACTCCCCTCACTTTTCTGCAGGCAGCGAATCACAAGATACGCCGAAAGGCACTGCGACAGCACGGTTGCGAGCGCCACACCCGCTACGCCCATGTGAAATACAATAACAAAAAGCAGATTCATGCAAACGTTGAGCACACCGGCGATCGCCAGATAATAAAGCGGCCGCCTCGTATCACCGATTGCACGAAGGATCGCACTGCCGAAATTGTAGAGCAGGATCACCGGCATACCGACAAAATATACGCGCATATAAAGGGCTGACTTATCGATGACATCCGCAGGCGTATCCATCAGATTTAAAAGCGGATACGCAAAAAGAATGCCGATCAGGCCGATCAGCACACCGCCTGCCAGCGAAATCGCGATCGCGGTATGCACGGTATCCGATACTTCCCTGTCATTCCTGGCGCCGATATATCTGGCAACGAGCACATTTGCTCCGACGGACAACCCCATAAAAAAGCTGATCAGAAGATTCGTCAGAGAACTCGTCGATCCTACGGCCGCAAGAGACTGCTGCCCGTCGTATCTGCCCACGACGATCACATCCGCCGCATTAAACAAAAGCTGCAATATACTGGACAAAATGAGAGGAACCGTAAAAATCAGCACTTTGCTGAAGATCGGCCCCTCGCACATATCGATTTCATAAGACTTCTTCATGTAACAATTCCTTTCAGTTCTTCCGCACTTTTATCAAAAAGCGCAAGAAGCGCCGGCGTATATGCCTCAATCTTGCCAAAAGCTCCGGCCTTGCCGCTTTGCTCCATGCGCGCAGCCTCTTCCGACAAACGGAGCGCGCCGACCACTTTCGCGGCATTCTTAAGCGCATGCACGCGGATCGTATAATCCTTCAGATCCTCGCGTTCGCATGCTGCTGCGATCTTGGCCCGATCCGACGGCCAGATCGTGATAAAAGTCGTTGCCACCTCTTTAAAGACATCGTATGCGCCACAATATGCGATCGCCGCATCTTCATCAATGTAGCATCCCGTCTTCTTGCGTGTCAGTTCGGAGACAAGATTCGAAAACGTCTCCTTCGTAAACGGCCTGACAAGTATCTTTGAAGCACCTGCACCATAGATCTGCATCTCCTCAGACCGCTCCGGCTTATGATCCATGATCATCACGATCGGGATATCGGAAAGATCCGAATCATCTTGAAGTTCCGAAAGAACATCGAGCGGATCATCACTATTCAGTGTATCGAACAGAAAGATCAGGATCGGGCAGGTCTTTTTACAAAGGTTCTTTGCTTCTTTAAGCGATCCTGCGAGAATACATTCGTGCAAGTCCGATTGAGCACACGCATATTCGGCTTTTGCGGATTCATTGTCCATGATCAGGATCACGCTGTGGTCTTCCATGCCTCTCCTCCTTTCCTGTCTGTTTTTATATCTTATCACAAATCCCGCCTGTTTTTTCTTTTTTTATGACACCCGGGAAAAACAGTGCTACAATCAGAATAAGGAGAAAATCTCTCCTACCGTAAATGAATCCACAACGAGGAGCGAATCATGAAAGTAATCACGATCAGCAGAGAATTCGGTGCCGGCGGCCATTCGATCGGCGCAGCATTGTCCGAGCGTCTCAGAATCCCGTTCTATGACTGGGACATTGTGCGGCAGATCGGCAAAGAACACGGCTGGGATGACCTGGCAGAATACGAAGGTGATGAAGAGATCACGCCGATGAACTCTTTTGTGAGACACATCACCCCCATTTCCTATGATGAGAAGACGCACATTTATGAACGTGAGAAGCAGATTCTCCTTGATCTTGCGCAGAAAGGGCCCTGCATCATATTGGGACGCTGCTCGGATCATATCATGACAGAAGCAGGCATCGACAGCTTCCATGTGTTCTTATACGCAGACGATTCTTTCCGCGAAAAATATACAAAAGAGCTTTTGGTCGAGCATCCCGTTGAAGAAAAGGATGTGCACAAAGTCTTAAAGCAGCACGACCGCAACAGGATCGCCTACTACGAGCGCTTCAGCGGCAGGACGTGGGGCGAATGCCACAACTATAATCTCATGCTCGATGTCGGCACGCTCGGATACGATCTGTGCGTAGACCTGATCGAGAAGGCAGTGAAAAGCAGCTCCAAATAGCAAACAATAAGCAAGGGACGGCAACGCCGTCCCCTTAATTATGCATTTCTTTCTATGCTTCAGTCATTGCTTCCGCCATTCTTCACCACGATCTCGTAATTCCTCTCAAAGATCGTCGAAAGCGGAACCGTCTCACGATAATTTAAGTCCGTGTTGCCTTCCACGGAGATCTGCACCTTGTTGATGTTGGGCAGCTCCACAAGCGAATTGGTGATCGCATAGATCGTTGCATCCGTCGAAACATTGGTCGTCTGCGTCAGGAATCCCTCTCCAAGGTTGACATAACATATTCCATCCTTCACGGTCACTGAGTTCACTTTTGTCTCCGGGTTCATAACAGGATAGATCAACCTACTGTTGGGACCTTTGATGAGCTGCTCCACGACCAGCTTCTCCAGTGAGATATTGGTGTTGTAAACGACCGTCCTGCTGGCTTCGATCAGCTTGTCACCCGCTTCATTTGCAAAGAAAAGCTTCAGCGTTGTCTTTTCATATGCATTGATCTCATTACCGGTATTGTCTATAAACATCGACGCTTCCATCGGTCCGATCGGGTTGCCTGATCTGTCCGTCAGGGAATCGCCCTGAATATTCATCGTCACATAGTCAACACCGTCAATCTGCGTTAAGTTGCGCACGATCGCGGCCCGCGTCAGGATCTCCGCCGAAGGTGACAGTGCGCGGTACTTTTCACTGACCTCGATCGCCACTTTGGAACCGTCATAGGTGACCGAGAGAATGTCAAAATCGCCGGAAAATGCCGCTTTCTTGTTGACATCGGACGGTACGGTCGTCATATAATCAAGCATTTCATTGATCTTATCAAGCGTCTTACCGGATTTCAGTTCCACCGGTTCACTGACAAGCTTCGTGGCTTCTTTATTCAGATAGTAGCAGTCGATCTGACCGCTTTCCGGCGCCTCCTCTCTACGCGTACAGCCGACTGTTAACAGCATGCAGGCCGTAAGCAGGAAAAGAAGGCATTTTGCTTCTTTTTTCATATGGGTAAATTTGCTCCTTACGTGTAAATGAGCGGGATGCGAACCGTAAAGCGGGTACCTTCCCCTTCCGTGCTCTTGGCTTCGATCGTGCCGCGATGCATCAGGATCGCGTTACGGGTGATGGAAAGCCCCAGTCCTGTTCCGCCGATCTCACGCGAATGCGATTTGTCCACGCGGTAAAAACGCTCATAGATATGGTCGAGCGAATCCTCCGGGATACCGATGCCGTTGTCTGCAACCTCCAGCGTGAAATACTGATGGTTCGCATCAAGCGTAACACGCACCCAGCCGTGCGGATTGTTGTATTTGATCGCATTCTCCACCAGGTTCGTAAACGCAAGCGTGATCTTTACTTCGTCGATCTGCGCCATAACGGGACGAAGACTTTCGAAGATCAGCTCCACTTCACTCTTCGCGGCAATCGGACGTAAGCGCTTCATGATCAGTTCGATCAGCACATTCACATCCACCTGCGTGATGCTTGGCTGCGCTTCCTTCAGATCCATTTTCACGAGAGAAAGAAGATCGTTGATGATCGTATTCTCACGCTCGATCTCGTCCGCAATATCGGTCATAAATTCACGATACAGTTCATTAGGCACTTCTTCCTGTGCGATCAGTGAATCGGCAAGGACTTTCATGGAAGTCAGCGGCGTCTTAAGCTCATGCGAGACATTCGATACGAATTCCTGTCTGGAATCGTCAAGAAGCTTCATGCGTCCGCGCATCTGGTTAAATGCATCAACGATATGCTCTGTCTCCAGATAGTCGTCCACTTCGATCTTTTCATCCGTAAAGCCGGCCTTGACTGCATTGATCGCAGCTGTGATCCTCTCAAACGGAGCGGTCACAAGGTGCGCCATGATGAACGCGAAAGCAGCAAAAAGCACCATGACAATGATCTCGAAAACATGCGCACGCTTGGATAAGCCGTTCAGCATCGCTACAATATTGTCCGTGGAAACGCTGGTTAACATAACACCAACTGTCGTATCGCCGGTCACAGCCGCCGAATCAATTGCGGCACCGGCTCCCGCGATGGAACTGCCGACCGGAGCCTCTTTCGGTGCTGTCTCGATGATCGGCGTTGTGATCTCAATATAGCCGTTCACATCGTCATAGTTGGACGTGCTGATCCCATTAAAGCAATTGATCACCTCTTCGGAGATGATAAACTTGCCTTCACTGATCCCATATGTATCCTTGATGACTTTGAAATTTCTGTCGATGATGAGGACACGACCGTCGTACAGATTCGTAAACTGCTCAAGCTCCGCATTGACCACATCCGAGTCCTGGCTGTGCATGTAGCCGAGTGTGACAAGGTGGTTTGCAAGAATCTTGAACTGATTCTGAACGTCATTGGTACGGAGTTCTACCGCCCGGTCCTCATAATTGCTGAGGATACCGATCCGCATCCCGATCGCAGGGATCAGACCGGCCAATAGCAGAATGACAAAAAGACGTGCTTTCAGACTTCTGAATATTTCAAATCGTTTCAGCAGATGTTTCATGCGTTATTGCTCCCGCAAAAAGTATCCGACGCCCCACTTGGTGTGAACGTATTTCGGTTCACCGGGATTCTGTTCGATCTTCTCACGCAGTCTGCGGATATGAACATCAACCGTGCGGACATCCCCCGGATAATCGCTGCCCCACACCGCTTTCAGCAAATTCTCACGCGAATAAACGGTATTGGGATGCGTTGCAAGAAGCTCCAGTACATCGAATTCTTTTGCGGTCAGATTCATCTCACGATCGCCCACATAAACGCGGCGGTTGTCGGCATCAATCTTCATATCGCCTACAAGAATGAGCTTCTTTTGCTCTTCCGCCCCCTGTCGGCGGCCGGTCCTTCTGATGATGGCTTTGATCCTGGCCTTCACTTCCAGAATGTTGAAAGGCTTGGTAATGTAATCATCGGCCCCGTATTCCAGACCGAGGATCTTGTCCATATCTTCACCCTTGGCTGTCAGCATCACGATCGGAACATCGGAGAATTCGCGGATCTGCTGGCACACTTCAAATCCTGTCAGCTTCGGGAGCATCACATCCAGCAGAATGATATCGTACTTGTTCTGCGTCGCCAACTGGAGGGCTTCCTCACCGTCATAGGCAGCATCCACTTCCATGCCGTCCTGCTCCAGGCTGAAACGAATCCCTTTCACGATCAGCTTCTCATCATCCACTACCAGAACTTTCTTAGCCATATCTCTCCCGTCTGATGCGCCCCGCGTTCCATCCCGCAAAGCGTTAACTTACAATGATACTGTTCTTGATCTTGTTAAAACTGCTCTCTCCGATTCCGGAGACAAGCATGATATCTTCAATCTTGCGAAAAGCGCCTTTTTCTTCACGGTATGCGATGATCGCGTCGGCTCGCGTCTCGCCGACCCCCTTGAGTGTGCAAAGCTCAGCTCTGGAAGCCGTGTTGATATTGACAAGACCGCTTTCCTTTTCCGAAGCCGCCCGCGCCTCCTCTATGGTCGGAACCACAACCGAGAGCCCGTCTTCCACGGGAAGTGCCTGATTCACCTTCTCCGGCGCCGCATCCTCTGTAAATCCGCCTGCCATTTCGATCGCACGGAAGATCCGCTCTCCCGGCTTCATCTCATAAACGCCCGGGGTCGTTACGGCACCGCAAACATACACGTAGCAGATCTCATCGGCGGCATTGTCATCCTCCGCCAGCACCTGATCCTCGTACTCTTCCACCAGGTATGTCTCTTCGCTCTTTAACGTCGGCATGACCTGCCTGCTGCAGCCTTGCAGAAACAGCGTCATAGCACAGGTCGTCGTCAAAATGACCATTTTGGTCAAAAATAATCTTTTATGCATCAGTCTCTCCTTTTCAAGAGAACCTCTGCGCTGATATTCCTATTCTAGAAGAAAAAAGGGAACGATTCAAGATATCGTTCCCAAAATTGTGACAAATTTTATAACTGTTCCTGCATACTCTTTGCAAGTTCTTTTAGGAGCGGCTCGACTTCCTGTCCGTTCCAGATCTTGGAAAAGCAGATCTCAAGCTGAACCCAGAAATTACCGGCACCCAGAAGCTTGGGCATCGAGATTGAACGCGCATATTCATTCTCAAATCCCTGCACGGCCGGATTGGCATATGACAGACCTTTTCTGGAAGCAAGCTTTCCGGAAGCATCATAGAGCTCCTGCGCTTTGCTGTAAGAAAGGTAGTTTGCAAAATCGTTCGTTTTTCCCGTTTTATCAGAGAAGCCGTTCACAACGATCGCATCCGTAACGGAAAGGCTTCTGCCCTTTAATTCGGTGCTCAAGTCCGGCATTGCCGCAGTCGCATATTCATACGCGAATGACCCGTCTGCCTTTGCGGCTTCAAGCTTTGCAAGCACATCGCTCGTTGCAACCGTCATCACGATCTTACCGTCGATGAAATCCTGCACAACGGAATCGTAATCGACTTCCTTCGTATCAATCGAGAAGAACTGGTTGAGCTGCTGGTACATCTCCAGGCATGCCCGCGTCTTCTTATTGTCGATGTCAAGTTTGGTCGGATCATCGCCGGTATCACCGCCAACGATCATGTAGTTGCCCGAGAAGTAATAATTGTAAAAAATATCGGAAACATCCCAGCTGAAGATCGTCTCAACCGTCTCAGGCGGATCATAGTTATCGGCAAACTCAAGAAGCTCCTGCAGATTGGCAGGCACCTTCTGCCCGGATTCATCCAGGAACGTCTTATTGTACAGAAAAACGCTGGTCTCATAATAGAACGGATAACCGACCGTCTTACCCTTGTAGGTGACTGCATCGAGCGCCGTCTGCGGATAGTTCTTGTCACTGACCGTGCCGGTATCGTTTACAATTTCGGCTGCGATCCCCGACAGATACGCCTTTTCAAGATTATCATTGGTCGTGATAAAAAGATCGGGCGCAGGCTCTGCGTCTTGATCCTCGCTGATCGACGCGCGGTAGATCGACTCCGTATACTCAAGTCCATCCTTTAAAACCGGCAGAACCGGCACACCGTGCTCTTCATAATACGAAGTTGACATGTTTGTCAGGTAGTCTGTAAGTGCCGCATCCGTATACCAGAGATACAAGGTATCCTTACCGTGCGGCGCTTTTCCGCTCTGTAAATCGGGAATGACCTTCGCTCCGACATAGACTCCGCCTACGAGCCCCAGAATAAGTCCGAGCGATAAGATTTTCCGTTTTGTCGTCATCAAATACTCCTATTTCACGCATTGCGACAGAGCATCATCCAAAATGACGATCATGTCATCAATGTCCTTCTCCGTAATGATCAGCGGCGGAACAAAGCGGATGATATCCGTCCCCGCATTGATCAGCACAAGTCCCTTTTCGAGGGCTTTGGAAATGATCTCTCCAACCGGTCCCTTGCAGACAAGCCCCTGCATCAGACCGCATCCGCGTCTCAATGAAATATAATCATACTTTTCGGCAAGTTCGTCAAGTTTTTTTATGAGATAAGGAGCAACCGCATTGACATGATCGATGATCTTGTTTTCTTCGAACAAATCGATCATCTTTGAGATAGCGCAGCATGCAAGCGGATTACCGCCGTAGGTCGTACCGTGGTCACCTGCTGCAAGTGAATGCTGCCCCACTTTTTCCGTCATCATAAACGCGCCGACCGGAACGCCGCCCCCGAGCGCTTTCGCACTTGTCATGATATCAGGCTTCACGCCATACCGTTGCCATGCATAGAAGCTGCCGCAGCGCCCCATACCGCACTGGATCTCGTCCAGGATCAGCAGAATATCCTTTTCGTCGCATAGCGCACGCACCCCTTTGATAAAATCGGAATCTGCCGGGAAAATACCGCCTTCTCCCTGAACCGTTTCAAAGAGGATCGCACAGGTTTTGTCCGTGATACATGCCTTCACGGAATCAAGATCGTTCATGTCGGCAAAACGGATGTTGCCGATCATCGGCTGAAATGCCTCACGGTACTTCGGATTCCCCGTTACGGACAGCGCGCCCATCGTACGACCGTGGAAGGAATGATTCATTGCGATGATCTCATGATCGGTCTTTCCGTCCTTTAAATACGCGTATTTTCGCGCCGCCTTAATAGCACCTTCGATTGCCTCCGCACCGCTGTTTGTAAAAAACACGCGATCCATGCCGGAGATTTTTTTGATCTTCTTCGCCGCTTCAATGGCAGGCACATTATAGTAGTAATTGGAAGTGTGCATGATCTTGTCGATCTGTGCCTTCAGTGCATCGTCGTAATCCTTGTAATGATAGCCGAGCGCATAAACTGCGATTCCTGCGACAAAATCAAGGTATTCCTTCCCTTCGATGTCATAAAGATGCACGCCTTCACCATGGTCAAACACCACCTGATAGCGATTATAGGTATGGAGCAGCGCCTGCTCCGCTTCGTCAATATATTGTTTCATCATAGTTGTATCTCCCAAATGTCAAGAACCTACGCCGTCTCATCGTCCGGACGGAACATGGTTCCGATACCTTCGTTGGTAAAGATCTCCAAAAGAAGACTGTGTGCGATCCGGCCGTCCAAAATATGCACCCTGTTCACGCCGCTTCTGATCGCCGATGTGCAGTTTGCAAGCTTCGGAAGCATCCCGCCGCCGATCATACCGCCTTCAATCAGATGCTCCGCTTCGGAAGCCGTAATGTGCGAGATGAACGATGATTTGTCATTGATATCCCGGTAAAGACCTTCGATATCCGTCAGGAATGCGAGCTTCTCCGCATGCAGTGCCTTGGCAACCGCACAGGCTGCATCATCTGCGTTAATATTGTATGTCTGGAAAGAATCATCCAGACCGATCGGGGCAACGATGGGCAGGAAATCTTTTTCCAAAAGGTCTGTCAGGATACGCGGTTCAACAGATGTGATCTCACCGACAAATCCGATGTCCTGTCCGTCGGATGCGTACTTTTTCTCCACTTTGAAGAGACCGCCATCCTTCCCGCTGATACCGACCGCCTTTACGCCGAGCTCCTGCACCATGGTCACAAGGCGCTTGTTGACTTTGGAAAGCACCATCTCCGCAATCTCCATCGTCTCTTCGTCGGTCACGCGAAGACCATTCACAAACGTGGATTCCTTGCCGACTTTACCGACCCATTTGCTGATCTCCTTGCCGCCGCCGTGTACGATGATCGGCTTGAAGCCGACAAGCTTAAGGAGCGTTACGTCCTTGATCACGTTCTTCTGCAGCTCTTCATTGCTCATTGCGGATCCGCCGTATTTTACGACCACGATCCTGCGGTTGAATTTTTGAATATAAGGCAGCGCCTCAATCATGACCTCTGCCTTCTGAAGCACCTTCTGTAAATCATTATCCTTCACTTATTTCATTCCCCTTTCCGATACGAAAATGATTTATTCATTTTCGACGCGAAAATCGCAGGCACAAAGTGCCATTCCACTGCGATTTTCTGCGATCCTTATTATAGGTCATAATGCCCCT
>JAIKWO010000182.1 GCA_024684675.1 Lachnospiraceae bacterium | reverse complement strand
AACATGCCTGACGTTGTGCGTGTGATCGCGGACTGTGCGCTGACGATCAAAAAGAATCCCCGTCATATGCCGCATCATGTAGAGTAGGGCGGACGTTCCTGGTATTGCATAAGCTTATATGAAGACAACAAAGAACCCCGGATCATCAAAGATCCGGGGCTCTTCATTTTGGTATGAGAAAAAGAGGGTTTTAGCAAACAATATCGACGTTGTATTCTTTCTGGCCGGCTTTGAACGGAACAAGAACGTTTGCGCCGCCTTTGCCTTCGTTTTTCACATGGATCTTATATACAGCGCCTCTGAAATGGCGAACCGCTGTATATTCTTCAATCTCCTTAGGGAGGCAGGGAACGATGCGCAGACCGTCATAATCCGGTCTGATGCCGAGGATAAACTGGCTCACATCCATAAAGCTCCAGGCAGCGGTTCCGGTCAGCCAGGAATTCTTTGCTTCTCCGGGAGTTACCGCGTCGCGTCCTGCAACCATCTGGCTGTAAACGTAAGGCTCGGTCTTGTGGATTTCAGAGAATTCTTCAACCCAGGCAGGGCATACCTTGCGATAGATCGCAAATGCACGCTCACCGTTTCCATGAATCGCTTCCGCGATGCTTACCCACGGGTTGTTGTGGCAGAATGCCGCGCCGTTTTCTTTATATCCGGGCGGATAACTGGAAATCTCACCAAGCTCCTTGTAGTAGCGTGTATAACGCGGCCATAAAAGTTCCGTGCCGTATTCAAATGATAAGTGCTTATCCACAGAATCAAGCGCTTTGGTACTAAGTCCCTTATCACGGCCGATCTCTGCCATGGAGCAGAAACCCTGCGGCTCAATGTAGATCTTGCCTTCTTCACAGCCATTGCTTCCGACTTTGGAACTGTTTGCATCATATGCACGGACATACCATTCACCATCCCAACCGGCTGTTTCGACTGCCTTACACATCGAATCAACTTCCGCTAGGACGTCTTTTGCTTCTGCAGCATCTCCAAATCGCTCACAGAGCTTTGCATATTCCCTACCATAGTATACGAACATGCCTGCGATAAAGACAGACTCTGCAATCGTGCTGTCTCCGTCAGCAGGAGAGAGACACTGGAAGCTTTCGCCCGGTTCTTCAGAGAAGCAGTTCAGATTCAGACAGTCATTCCAGTCTGCATGACCGATCTGCGGGAGACCGTGCGGGCCTTTATGCTCGACAATAAAGCGGATACTTCTGCGAAGATGTTCCATCAGAGGCACTTCGGTGCCGGGCTTGTTGTCAAAAGGTGTCGGATGATCCAAAATCGTGGCATCGCCTGTTTCCTTAATGTAGGCGGCTACGGCTGCGATCAGCCAGAGCGGATCATCGTTGAATCCGGAGCCGATCGCATCATTGCCTCGCTTTGTAAGGGGCTGATATTGATGATAAGTGCTGCCGTTGACCCATTGAACGGATGCAATATCGATGATCCTTTCGCGTGCGCGCTCGGGGATCATATGAACAAAGCCGAGCAGATCCTGACAGGAATCGCGGAATCCCATACCGCGTCCGGTGCCGGTCTCGTAGTAGCTTGCACTTCGGCTCATATTAAACGTTACCATACACTGATACTGGTTCCAGATATTGACCATACGGTCAAGTTTTTCACTGGATGACTTCACGCTGAAGTGCGAGAGCAGTCCCTCCCAGTATGCTTTTAAGTTTGCAAGCGCTTTTTCAACCGCCTCAGGCGTTTTGTATTTCTCGATCATACGCTTTGCGGTATCCTTACGGATCACATTCGGTGCAACAAATTTTTGATCTGACGGATTCTCTGCGTAGCCGAGAGTATAAACAAGACGGATTACTTCGCCGGGAGCAAGTGTCACGTCTTTTCTGTGACAGGCGATCGGATACCAGCCGTGTGCGTGCGAATTTGCGCTTTTCATCTCCGTAACACAGGAGGGATTAAAGAAACCGCCGAATCTGCCGGTGAATGCATCGCGTTCTGTATCATAGCCGTCTGTCTCAGTGTTTACCGCATAGAATGCGTAGTGATTTCTGCGTTCGCGGTATTCGGTCTTATGATAGATTACAGAAGGTTCGATCTCAACTTCTCCGATCGAGAGATTGCGCTGATAGTTTTGTGCGTCATCGATCGCATCCCAAAGACACCATTCCACGGCGCCGTAGATGCTGACGTTTCGGCTATCGCTTCCGTTATTTTTCAGTTCAAGTAGTTGTAATTCACAAGGATCGCCCATTGGAACAGTAAGCGTAAGCTTTGCCTCTAACTGATCTTTGGAAGAGCAGAAAGAGGTGTAGCCAAGTCCATGGCGACACTCATAGGAATCAAGCGGTGTCTTCGTAGGGAGATAGCAAGGACTCCAGGCTGCTTTTCCTTTTTCCTTGATATAGAAAAAGCGTCCACCGACATCACCGCCGGGGTTGTTATAGCGAAAACGGATCAGTCTGCGCATGCGGGCATCCATATAAAATGTGTAGCCGCCACCGGTATTGGAGATCAATCCGAAGAAGTTTTCGTTTCCGAGATAATTGATCCAGGGGAGCGGCGTAGCAGGCGTGCTGATGACATATTCCTTATTCGCGTCATCAAAGTATCCAAATTTCATAATGTACTCCGATCAATCGTAATGATTAAGAATTCTTTAATGGTTATCCGGGCTGTAAAGCCTTTACTTTCGATATCCGGTAGCTCTCTTTTTATATTTGAAATGGATTCGGGGGCAACGAAAACGATTTCGAAACAGGGCAAAAAAAGAGAGCTACGATATGATATCTTAAAATGATATTACAGACACAACCGACAAAATTGCAAGAGAAAATAGCGCAAATATCATCTTTTTGTTAAAAAAGCACAAAAACAGATCTCGGATTTTAGAGAAAAAGTTGGTTGACGGAGTCGTTGAATAACCATACAATCAAATTGACGAAAACGATTTCGGAAAATTTCGAAATCACAAAGATAACATTTGAGGACCTGATATGGTTACGATCAAAGACATCGCGGAGGCGTGTGCTGTATCAAGAGCCACAGTCAGTAAAGCGCTGAACGGCTACAGCGATATCAACGCACAGACGGCTAAGCTGATCCGCGACAAGGCCAATGAGATGGGATACTTTCCCAATATGGCCGCCAGAAGCTTAAAGACGAATAAAACCTATAATATAGGCGTTGTTTTCTCGGATGAATTGCGGAACGGATTAAAACACGAGTATTTTTCTTCTGTATTGAACAGCTTCAAAGACGAAGTGGAGAAGAAGGGATATTCGATCACTTTTCTGATCCCGAGAGCGGGAGAACAGGGAATGACGTACCGCGAACAATGCGCATATCGTAATCTGGACGGTGTACTGATCGCCTGTGCGAACTTCGATCACGAGGATGTGAGAGAACTCGCGACAGCAGATATTCCGCTTGTCACCATCGACTATGCATTCGATTCCAGATCGGCGGTCATCTCCAATAACGCTTCCGGGATGCAAGACCTTGTTTCTTATATCTGTAGGAAAGGGCATCGTAGGATCGCTTATATTCACGGTGAGAAAACACCGGTTACGCAGAAGCGTTTGGCCGGTTTTCACAAAGGATGCGAGTCGGAAGGCGTGAATGTGGACGACGAACTGATCATTCAGGCAAGGTACCGTGACGCCGAGCTCGCGGGCAGGATTACGGAAGAACTGCTGAATCGGCCGGATAGACCGACCTGCATCTTATACCCGGATGATTTTGCGATGATCGGCGGACTCAACGTGATCCGCAACAAAGGGTATCGCATTCCGGAAGATATCAGCATCGCCGGATACGACGGCAGCTATTATTCCAAGCTGATGAGTCCCGTGATCACAACTGTAAAGCAGAACACGAATGAGATCGGGTATCGCGCAGCAAAGAAATTGTTAGAAGAGATCGAATCACCGAAGACCTGTGTAGCGGAGGTGGTCATGGTCAGCGGAGAACTCCAGAAAGGAGAATCCGTCAGAAGCATTTCACTTTAAACAGTGATCACCATGGAGGAACGGTTAGGGGCAAGCCGGGAATTCGTGATCAAATATGTGTTTGAAACCAAAAACTATTAAAAGTAATGAGAGGTAAGAGTATGAAGATGAAAAAACTTGTAGCACTCCTCGCAGCAGCTTCCATGTCCCTGTCTTTGATGGCATGTGGATCCACTGCAACAGATGACAAAGGAGCGGCTTCGGCAGCTGAGGAGAAAACAGAAGCAGGTGCTGAAGCTTCTGCAGAAGAAGCAACTGACGCACCGGCAGAGCAGTTACCTGAAAACGAGATCACC
The DNA here is from genome assembly GCA_024684675.1 of Lachnospiraceae bacterium. Lineage (GTDB taxonomy): Bacteria > Bacillota > Clostridia > Lachnospirales > Lachnospiraceae > VSOB01. Next base: position 2,823 of record JAIKWO010000182.1, on the reverse strand, counting down.
GGCGACATCACAAAAGACGATGCATTTGTTGTATGGGGCTGGAACACCGATTTCGTAGCACTGAAAGACCTTTTGATCGAAAAGCATCCGGAATACGCAGACAGACTCGTATTTGTTAACTGCGGCGGTTCCGCTACATATCAGGATAAGATCGATGCACTCCTGGATTCTCAGGACGATCAGCTTTATCCCGACTTAATGCTTCTGGAAGCAGGCTATGTTCAGAAATACGTTCTTTCCGAAGACCTTCTTCCTCTTTCCGATGTAGGCGTTACATCTGCTGACCTGGCTAATCAGTTCCAGTACAACATCGACCTCGGAAGTGACAAGGATGGTGTTCAGAAGGCTTCCTTCTGGCAGGCAACACCCGGCGCATTCTGCGTAAGAGCAGATCTTGCTGAAAAGTACCTTGGCACAACAGATCAGGCTGAGATCCAGAAGATCTTCGCTTCCTGGGACAGCCTTTATGAAGCAGCTAAGAAAGTAAACGATGCATCCAAGGGCAAAGCAAAACTGTTCTCCGGTTTTGATGACCTGAAGTACATCTTCTTAAACGGCAACCGTTCTCAGGGCTGGTACGATGAGAACGATACCATCAAGATGGACGATGCAATGAAAGTCTACATGGAGTATGCAAAGAAACTCTATGATGATGGTCTTACATTCAACACAGATATGTGGAGTCCTGACTGGGCAGCATTGAAAGACGGCGACGGCGAGACTACAGAAGCAGCAATCGCATTCTGCGGATGCCCTTGGTACACATATTGGTGTCTGACAGATAAGTGGAACGGCAACACGATTCTTGTTGATGCACCGGTTCAGTACTACTGGGGTGGTACAGGCCTTGCAGCAACAGCAGGCTGCTCCGATAAGGATATGGCAGGTCAGATCATCAAAGACTGCACATGCGACAAAGATTTCATGATCAAGATCTTCCAGAAGAACGGTGACTTCGTAAACAACAGCGAATCCGTAAAAGAAATCGTTGCAAACAAGCTTGAGGGTACATCTCCTTTCAAGGCTTACGGCGATCAGGACATCCCTGAATTTTTCGCCTCAAGAGGAAAAGGCATCGATGTATCTCTTGTAAGACCGGAAGATGCAGATATCAACGAGACATTCTTCCCTGCAGCAGTTAAGAGCTTTGCAACAGGAGAGAAGGATCTTGACACAGCAGTTAAGGATTTCATCGCATCCGTACACGACAAATTCTCCTATCTGAAGGCTGAATAAGAATGAATGATCTATCCAAAAAGAAAAGAAAAAAAGTCAGTTACGCACGATACGGTTACTGGTTTGTGGCACCGTTTGTGATCGGATATATCCTGTTTTCGTTGTACCCGCTGTTCAATACGTTCTATTACAGTACGTTTGAATATGTGACCAGAAACCGCAGAACGGTTGTTGAGTTTTCGGGGCTTACGAATTACCTGAATATCCTCGGGATCACAGAGGGAGAGAAGGCAAACTTCCTGATCTATCTGGGTAATACCATCCGGATCTGGATCTTCAACTTCATCCCGCAGATCCTGTTATCACTCCTGGTGGCTGCATGGCTTACCGACAACCGTTTCAGACTGAAGAGAACCGGCACGTACAAAGTGCTCGTATACATGCCGAATATCATTACGGCAGCATCGATCTCCATTCTGTTCTGTTCATTGCTTAGCAAATACGGTCCGATCATGTCACAGCTTCGTGACCTTGGCTGGATTTCGGACGGCACAGACATCATGCTCAGTAAATGGGGCACGGGGATATCCATCTCCATGATCCTGTTCTGGATGTGGTACGGCAATACAACATTGCTTCTCATATCCGGTATGATCGGCATCAACCCCTCCTTATATGAAGCGGCTGATCTTGACGGCGCGACGGGAAGACAGAAGTTCTTTCACGTAACGTTGCCGCTCTTAAAGCCCGTTATGTTGTATGTGCTCATCACCTCCGTGATCGGCGGTTTGCAGTTATACGATATCCCGGCGTTGTTCAACACGGGGCAGGGGCAGGCTTTGATGGGCGGACCGGACGATACGTCCACGACCGTGACGATGTATATCATGCGTCTGCACAATACAGACCTTGGACGTGCTTCGGCTGTATCCGTACTGCTCTTTATCATCACGCTGGCAGTCAGTCTGGTATTCTTCTTTGCGATGAGCGATAAGAGTGAAGAAAGACGTCTGGAAGCGAAGAGACGTCGCCGTGAAAAGCGGTATCAGGAACGTCTCCTTCAAGAGAAAGGAGGCGAGTGCTGATGCAAAGCAAGAAAGAACTCAGTGCATCCGCGCAGCTTAGAAGAGTGCGGATCACACGCGGCATCATCATGATCTTCCTGTGCATCCTGAGTATCATTCCGTTCTACTTAATGATCGTGAATGCGACCAGGACGACGACGGAAGTGCAGTCCGGTGTATCCTTCCTTTTTGGAACCAACCTTTTGGAAAACTACGCTAATTTCCAGAAGTCGCAGGCAGGTTTAGGCATCACGATCTTAAAAGCGATGCTCAACTCCGTGATCGTAACGGTACCGTATACGCTTTTGTCCGTGTATGTATCGAGCCTGACGGCTTACGGCATCCATACATATGATTTCAAAGGAAAGAAGTTTTTATGGACATTCATCCTTGGCGTGATGATGGTTCCCAACCAGGTTTTCGCGATCGGTTACTACTCGTTTATGTTGAAGATCGGGCTGGATGATACATTTTTCTCCCTGATCATCCCGGCTCTGACAACACCGACAGTCGTATTCTTCATGCGTGAATACCTGAAAGGTGCATTGTCCATCGCATTGGTGGAAGCAGCCCGCATCGACGG
>JAIKWO010000074.1 GCA_024684675.1 Lachnospiraceae bacterium | reverse complement strand
GGGATGAGGCTTTCTTATGTTTGTTCGATTATAACGTATTGATCCCGGCGGAGTGGATCTCGTCGTGCTTTGAAATAAACTTGTTGAGCTGTTCCAACGTGATCGGTGCTCTTGTTTTGAGTGTCACACTGTACTTGGTAAATTTCCCTCCTTATGTTTTTTGCTATAGGGGGATTATACAACAAACATGCCCTTTAGCCAGCCTACTTTTGTATATAGCGCCAATTGTCAAATTGTTTGAAAACCCGTATAGTCTTAACAAGGGATTTTACAAGTTCATACCGATTGAATGAAGCAAAGGCGTTTCGGTTTTATACCGAAGCGCCCTTTTTTCATTTTCTCGGCGGACCTGTAAAGACCGACTATGAGGTCGCTTACAGAGAGGAGATGACGATGATGAGCGGATTTTTAGAACAATTGGAATCGATCAACGGGGCGGTGAACGGCTTTGTCTGGGGCTTGCCGATGCTGATCCTGCTGGTTGGAACGGGAATTATCATGACACTTTTGACAAAATGTTTCCAGATTTCCCATTTCGGCCACTGGGTAAGGAATACGATCGGAGGCATTTTTAAGGACGCGCGCGTGACTTCCCATACAGCAAAGGAAGATATGCAGATCTCACAGTTCCAGAGCCTTTGTACGGCACTTGCCGCTACGATCGGTACCGGCAACATCGCAGGTGTGGCTGCGGCGATCGCATCCGGCGGACCGGGCGCGATCTTTTGGATGTGGATCGTGGCGTTTTTTGGTATGATGACCAACTTCTCCGAGAACGTGCTCGGTATCTTCTACAGAAGAAGAAATGAGCGCGATGAGTGGTGCGGTGGTGCCATGTACTATCTGAAGGACGGTTTGGGTGCGAAGAAGGGCTGCAAACAGATCGGCGCTGTGTTGGCGGTTCTTTTCAGTATCTTCTGCGTGATCGCATCATTCGGCATCGGCAACATGAGCCAGGTTAACTCAATCGCAGTGAATATGAACTCCGCGTTTCATGTTCCGGATTATGCAACCGGACTTGCGCTGATGGTTATTGCCGGACTCGTTATTGTCGGCGGCCTTAAGAGGATCGCATCCGTTACGGAGAAGCTCGTTCCGTTCATGGCAGTGATCTATCTGATCGGAGCCATTGCGGTCCTGATCGCGAATTTCGATCAGGTTGGCGCAGTTTTCACATCGATCATCAGAGGCGCATTCGGCATGAAAGCCGTAGGCGGCGGCATTGTAGGAAGCGGCGTATCCCTTGCGATCCAATGGGGTATGAAGCGTGGCGTTTTCTCCAACGAAGCCGGCCTTGGCTCTTCTGTTATGGTGCACTCGAGTTCGAACGTACGTGAGCCCGTTGTACAGGGTATGTGGGGCATCTTCGAAGTGTTTGCGGATACGATCATCGTATGTACGCTGACCGCTTTTGCAGTGCTCTCCAGCGGCCTGGTGGATCTTGACACAGGTGTCGTTCTTTCCGACAAGGTATCGACAGCACTTGTGGCAGAGGCATTCTCCACCGTGTTCGGCGATTTCGGTGCGGCGTTCATCGCAATCGCAATCCTGTTCTTTGCATTCTCGACCGTGCTCGGTTGGAGCCAGTACGGCAGCAAAGGCTTTGAGTACCTCTTTGGTACGAAGGCGATCAAGATCTATCAGATCCTGTTCGTTGTATTCATTCTCGTAGGCGCGACGATGGATCTGGCGCTTGCATGGGATCTTTCCGATACCTTCAACGGCATGATGGCGATCCCCAACTTGATCGGCGTGCTGGCACTGAGCGGCACGGTCATGAAGATCACGAAGAACTACGTAGACAGAAAGCTTCGCGGGAAAGACATCAAGCCGATGTTGTCTGCGATCGACAGCATTCAGGAATTACACGAAAAAGAGATCTGATCCGAGGATCAAAGAAAGAGCAGCAGCTGCTGCTCTTTTTTCGTGTCTTCGGAGTTTCATCAGGGGCCGGAATGTAGTATAATTGTTTAGCGGATTGCCTTTATAAGGCACAATATCCAAAAATCTGTCTGCGATTTATACAGAATACTGAAAATAACTCGGAATTGTAAAGGAGGA
>JAIKWO010000066.1 GCA_024684675.1 Lachnospiraceae bacterium | reverse complement strand
CTCCGCATCAGGCGATGCGGAGTTTCTCTTTAATGCAACAATATTTGTCAGCCATGCTGACAATGAAAGCTTCACGGCTCTTCGGCACATGCATTAGTGTTAGGGGAAACATGTGCGATTCAATGATATTCACTTCCTTGCTTCCTAAATCAAATCGCTCCTGCGCATTGCGGGAAGCATCAAGCGGATGATGAAAACCGTGAATCTTGAACGGATTCTTCGTTCCCTCGGGAACGCGACCTCTCACGTGATAATCATATAAGTAAAAGTCATGCAGCATAGCGCCCTTAAGCATTGCCTGCATATCCACATTTAAGTGGAACAGCTTTGCGAAGCGATAGCTCGATACGGCAACACCAACGCTGTGCTCATAAGTTGATGTATTACCGTGCTGCAGATAATTCTTCATCTCCTGAACTTTATCGTCTGCGACGGTATCCCGAAGGATGTTCAGAACATTGGTGATTGCAAGTTTCTTCTTTCGTGACATGCAAAATCCTTTCACTAAAAAACACAACCAACGCAGTCACCATATCATGTTTTTTCTTTCTTGTCTAGTACTAATTTGCCAGGAACGCCTGATTTATGACAGAAACAGTCCGGCGACACTCTTCGGCAAGCCGTGCGGAAAGACCCTTCGCCTTGGAGGCTTCTTCTGCCGTCATGCTTGTTTTCCCACGAAGAAGCGTGCATATCTCTTCACTAATATCCACCGTTTTGGTGAGCGACAGATTCAGTCCCATCCCTTTGATCCCATGCGCCATCTTGAAGATCTCTTCGGCCGAGTCGCTTGTTGCGACAGCATCCACCTGCGCAGCATAGTCCACGCCGGCAAATTTCTTCAGATACTTCTCAACAAATGCATCGTCGGGAATTCTTGACATGATCTCGTCATAGTTGCCGCCAAGTTCCGAATAAACTTCGCGAACCGTCATAAAAGTGCCTCCTTTGCAAAAAACCTTTATTCAATCCAATATACGTAATTGTCTTTTCTTGCAGCACAGGGCTTCTTGCCATTGTCATCATAACCGATTACAAGGTTGCCGATGCCTTCAAACTCGCCTTCTACGCCGGCGCTTTTCAGGATCTCCTTGCCTTCCGGTGTCTCAAAGACTTCTTTTGCGCGGTGGATCCAGCAGGAGGATACGCCGAGCGCCTCAGCCGCAAGCATCATATTGCCCATAACTAGGCTGCCATCATAGACACGCGTTCCGATCGTCTTGTCCGCAAGCACGACCAGCACCTGCGGTGCGCCGTAGAACGGATCCGCTTTCGAGCCGAGCACAGACGCGTTCAATTCGGACAAGCGATCCCGCACTTCTCTATTCGTAACAGCGACGATGATCGGAGACTGCAGCCCCTTTCCGCTTGCTGCAAGTGTACCGGCATGTACGATCTTTTCGATCAGTTCCTTGGAAACAGTCTGATCTGCCTTGTATCTTTTACAACTTCTTCTTTTTTCTATAACCCGCAGTACTTCTTCCATTATATACCTCCTTTGTCGGAAAAGCGACTTCAAACTCAGTGTATCACAGGGTTACATGAGTTGAAACTATTTTGACAATGAAAAAAATTCACCAATATGCATACTCAGTTTGTTCGGTTGACACTGTTATCAAAGTGTCAGATAATATCAAAGAGTGGGTTTTTATGTGAAGAAGCCCCAAACAGGTGGACATTTTATGAAGGAAAAAATCATGCAGGATCTGCGCACATTTCCACGTCGGATCGTCACGATACATACGGCATGGATCGCTCTTTGGGTGGTCCTTCTTTGCATTCTTGTAAACGCAACCGGTTTTCCCGGCAAGCAGACGTTCAAGCACGATGCGTATACGAACGGTCTGCGTGAGAATATCACGATCTCCAAGGACACGATCGTGATGGGATCGTTTAAGCCGGCCATGGACGGACTTAACAAGCTTTCTTTCCGCTTTATGACCAAGGGATCTGCGCCCGACGGAACCGTCACATTCGAGATTCTGGATGAATGGCTGGAAACGATTCAAAGCGAAGTTATGGAATCCGGCGCGCTCCTGAACTACCATCTGACCGATCTTCCAATCACTGAGCCATTAACCGCAGGCTCTACTTATTATTATCGTATCACGGCATCCGATTACGATGATGCAGAACTTCACCTGCTGAGCGGCACAGAACCGATCGGGCCCGAAGAGATCGGCAAGTGTCTTGTCAGTGACGTTTCCGATAACAAAGAAGTTCCGGGAATCTGCTTTACGTATCGCACAAGTGCAGATGAGAACGGCAGGCTCAGCAGAATTGCCTGCGTACTCGTACTTGGTCTCATCGCCTGCGCGATCTGCCGCAGATGGGATAAGCGGAATCTGGTTCCTTTTTTCCTTACCATGATGCTCGGCATCTGCCTCATCCGCCTTACGGACGAGAGCAGGGAGCCGCTGATCATCTACGCAGGCGATATGGATGTCATATCCGGATACTCTGATGAACATGCGATCGGCTTGACGC
>JAIKWO010000146.1 GCA_024684675.1 Lachnospiraceae bacterium | reverse complement strand
ACGAACAAGTGCATTCAAATTTGCAACAGGCGTATTGCTGCCATTCTCCTTATTGATCCGGATCTCTTCTTCCCACTTCTCTTCAAGTCCCGTCGGGATCATATAGCCAATCGGCAGCGTATCCAAAGCCTCATAGACCGTCCTGTCAGCATAACCATCACCAAGCTCATCCGTCTTCATTACCGGTTTAAAAAACCCGTCTGCCGGATACTCCTCAGGATCAATGATGTAGCGAACCCCAAGCAGCGCCGTCGTAAGCGGCACAGCCCCGTCCATATGATAGAATACCTTGCTCGAAGCCATCCCCAGCTTGCGGTACAGATTCTCCACGCCGCCGCTGGCCGTCGACGAAAAGTACGTAGCCGATGGGTAGGAAGCCAGAACGCCGTCATTCTTGGTCTTCCATTCGCGCTCGTCAATGCGGTAAAAAGGTGCATCCGTCAGCTCGTGAAGCGCCGATACGATCGCACGATTCGTCTCATATCCCTGCACATAGGGATCATGCTTCGTCGTCGGAACGCTCACTTTATAGGTATGCATGCCGGTCTCTGAAAAGATCGCCACCAATAAGAGCCCAACAAAAAGCTTTCGCCCATAGCTTCTCATATGATAAGAAGCCGTCACGATCACATAGCAGACAAAATAAAGCGCCGTCATGATCATCGCCAAGCTGCCTACCTTATCGGAACGTCCAAACAGACAACAGATCAGGATAAACGCAGCGCCACAGATCGATGCAATGATCATGCCGCGTAGTGCGCGGCGTCTTTCGCCCTGTACTTCAGTCGTTTCATCATCTACCGCAGCAGGGATCTCACCGGCCGGTCTGATCTCGCCAAGCGCCTCAAATGCGATCGTCAATACCAAAAAGACATGAAGGTACGACTGCCTTGCGGGAAGCGAATCAGGGAAATTCAGTCCGTGCCAGAAGAAAGCCAGAATGTTGAACGTATAGCTCGCCCAAAAGAACGCAAGCATGAGGGCAACACCGGTCTTGATCTTCCATGAACGTTTGCTTGCGATAAACCAGAGCGGCACAAGCAGCAGAATGATCACGCCGCAGTACCCGTTTGGCCAGTGGTCGTTTCGTACCTCGCATTCCGTCAGAACGAATCGCCGCGCCAAGGCTTGCAGTATATTAAAATACGATTTAATTTCAATCGAAAAATCCGGATTATCGAACTTGGTAACGCGAAGCGCCAGTACACCCGGAAGGCTGACAATAGCAGACAGCGCACCGCCGATCAGGGATCCGATCGTGAATCGTGCAAAAGCCGCACCCTTTTGACGCGCCGAAAGATCAAGCGTCATGATCACAAACCAGAGTACCAGAAAGATGCAAAGCATGATGCACAGATAATAATTGCACCAGATCGCGAGCCCAAGAGCGATCGGATAGAGGCAGATCCCGGCTGTATCGCGCTTCCTTCTGCCTGCGCTGATATCGATCAGGCGCGCAAGCCCCGCGATCACCACAGGCGCCAGATAGACAACATCCAGCCACATGATGTTCCAGTTATATGCCGCCGTAAACCCTGAAAGCGCATACAATAAGCCGAATGCAGAGATCAGATAGGAATCCGTTCCAAAGTGCTCTTTCAGCCACCAGGCAAATGTCAGTCCGCAAAGTCCGAGTTTTGTAATGATCAGAAGCACCATGCACTCCTGGATCCACTTTTCCGGACAGATCAGCAGAATAAGATGCAGCGGACTTGCCAGATAATATGCAAAAACGCCCGCAAAGCTACCGCCAAGGCCCAGGTAACGGGAATAGGAAAAGCTTCCGCCTTCATGCAGTTTTCTCCAGTATTCCGTAAAAAATGGAAAATACTGGTTGTACAGATCAATGCGCAAAAAACTGCGTTCGCCAAACGGATGAATCCCTTTTGCGATCACAATAAACAGCATGATCATGACAGGCAAAAAGAAGGCCGCAAGCAGCGGTCTTCTTTGCATCATTTTACTTTTCATCATCAAACATCTCATAATATTGCAATTGCTTGTATATTGCGAGCTTTTCATCTTCTGCGGCCGTTTCCGCGTCATGACGGACGCCGTCTTCTGTGTAAACAACGCGCGCCGAAACAACAGGATACGAAGCTGACAGCTCGTTTAAGAACCGGCGATAGCCGCTTTGCGGCATACCCGCCGCTTTCAGCATAATGCCCGCCAGATAATTCGCACTTACGGTTGCGCCTTTGGAAACTATGCGTTCACCAGGCAGATCCACATTCGACCAGATAAAATACGGCACAAGATAGCGGTTATCTGTCTCTTCATCCGTCAAAGTCTGCACCTTTTTCCCTGATAGCTTGTAGATCGGAGAAGCAACCGAATCATTCGGCTGGTGATCCCCAAAGAATACAATGATCGTCGGCTCAGACTGCTTCTCAAAATACGAGATCAGCTTCTCCACTGCTCTGTCCGTGAGCTCCACCAGCGACAGATAATCGGACAGTGCCTGCGCATCTGTGCCCTCCACCGTGATATCGGGCGTAAAGTTATCAAATGTATCCGTATAGCCGCCGTGATTCTGCATCGTCACATTGAAAAGGAAGAACGGCTTGTCCGGATCACGCTTTTCAAAACGATCCACAATCATATCAAAATCTGCCTCATCAGAGACGTATTTACGCACAAGATCAGCATCCGACACATCCATATCTTCTAGGAATGTCAGCTTCTCAAACCCGAGGCGCGGGTAGGTAGCGTTGCGCATCCAACCCTTCGCATAGTACGGATGCATTGCCTCGGTCGTATACCCGAGAGAAGACAGTTCCCGCGGAAGGGCATCAATGTCCTTCGTAATGTATTGCTGGTACGGAATGCTTCCCTGCGGGAAAAAGGCCATCGAATGACCGGTCAGAAATTCAAATTCCGTATTGGCCGTGTTGCCTCCGAGAACCGATACGGCAAGCCTACCGGACAACACGCTTTCATCGGAAAGAAGCGTCCGGATATACGGCATATAATCGCGGTTGGGCGTAAACGATGCATCGATCGCCATATCGGAAAATGCCTCATCCATGATCACGATGATATTCGGATAATTATCCGCCGAAACCGTTGCCTCTTCGCTCTCTTCATATTCCGCAAGGAGCGCCCGTGCATCCTCAGCGCGATAGCCGTCCGGCTTCTGCACTACAAGATATTTGGTCTCTCTTGCAAACGCGACCGCAAGGCCGTTGCGCTTCTGCATGACACCGGGTGTAAAGAGCTTATCGTACAGGTGGAGCTTGGATACGACCTCGTCGCGGTGCATATGCATCACAAATGTAGAAAGCAAGAGAATAAAAGCAAGTCCGTAGAGGAAACGAGGCACTTTTTTCACAAAGCGCCGGTCCGCAAACCGCTCCGCCCAAAAAAGGAGCACAAACCCCGCGATCACCAGAACCACACGAAGCGGCACCGAAAAGCTGTAATTATCCATCACGCTGACGGCCGTTCGGAGAGAATAAATATCCCAAGGCATGATCGGGCTTGAGCGAAACTGCATGACATAGTAATTCGTCAGGCCCACGATCAGGCAGAGCACCGTCTGGATCCGAAGTGCGAGACACAAACGACCTGTGATGCAGACAAGAAGTCCTGCAAAGCACAAGTAGAACCAGGCATTCAGTGCCCAAGGAGCAAGAGACATCTCCATAAACGGATTATAGAGAAAAAGCTCCGTCAGAATAAAACTGCAAATTGGACAAAGCAATGCGCCCAAAACAGGGCGCATGCTCTTTAACTTCTGAAACAACGATCAAATCCCCCTAGAAGAAACTGTCAAGCGCCATCTTTTTCAGAGAATTGATCTTTTCTTCCGCGCTCTCGATCACATCCATCATGCCGTCAACCTGTTTGGATGCGCGTCCCACGGTATCCATTACATCGTTCGTTTTCTCTACGATCTCGTCGACCTCTTTCATGACCTCATCGGTTCTGTCCATGATGCTGTTTACGCCGTCCATGTTAAGCGCCGCAAGCTTCTCGTTTGCAATAGCCAGAAGGTCATTCGCCTGCTCCAGCGTTTCATTTACTTTATTCAGCGTCGTATCGGCTGTGTCCATAAATTCTCGCGCACGCTGCGTGAAATGCCAGAGGAACACACCGCCTGCAACAAGTGCAGCAAGGAGCACAGCCAGAAGCAGCATGATGATCCGCTGATTCGTAATCTGTTTTTTTAACAATACTTCCAATTTCCGGTCTTCCATAAAAACCTCTTCTTATACGTCTGCCGCGAAATAGCCGTTCTTGATATTATCAATCTCAAGCTTTGCGATCGCTCGAACTGTTCTGCGTTCCAATCCCAGCAAGCCATTCTCGTCATCAAACGGCTTGAACGAATAGATATCCTTTCCTTTTGTAACACCAAGTGCCTTGGCAGCATCTTTGTCAAGCAACTGCACATTATGGCGCGCATAGATCTCCATTCTCGCATAGCGCAGTTCTGCCGGACTGAGCTTTAACTCATCGAGCTCTTTGCGTTTGTACTCGCGCTCACCGGAATCTTCGATCACCGGCAATGACACTTTTTCAAAATATGCCTCATGCGCATCAAACTGCCATGCAAACTGCTCCGCCTCTTCCATCAGAAACTCTGCATAGTCAGCCTCCGGAAGTGCCTTTACGATCTTATTGAACCAATCTCTGGCCTCGCCCTTACCGGCCTTGATATCATCCTGCACTTCCTGATGGACAAGCAGTGCCTTGGCGTACGCGCAGCGCATTTTCAAAGGATCCGTCTCGTCTTTTATGTCAAAAAGCTGAACGGCTTTTCTAGCGTATTCTTCGTTCTTCACAAGATCCTGATGCGAATCGGCAAAGATCGTGTCAAGCTGCTTTACGATCCGGTCCTCATAATCCGCTGCAACAGATTCCTTCTTCTCCTGAATATCGGAAAAATCTACACGATAGCCTTCGCCCTGCAGCTCCTCCCCGAGTTCTGCGACCGCATCGAGCTGAAGCTGTGTCTCCTCGTAAATATCAAGCCCTGTCTCCAGGTTTAAAAGCATCAGCACACGGTCAAGTGCACCGTCCTTATACACATTAAATGCGTTCACGATACCGCTTCCCGCAGCGCCTGCATCACCGGATGCAGCCTCTTTGTAAAGCTCAATCGCACGGCTGATGTTCTGCATCGCCTCTTCGCGCGCATCATCTTTTTTTACCTTCGAAGCATTGTCCGCTACAAGCTGATCCGCCTCTTCAAGAAGTGCGGATACATCCTTGCTCTCCGTCTGTACTTCTGCCTTCGCTTCAGGTGAAGCCTGCGCTTCCTCTTTCTTTACTTCGCCGGACTCCGTCTGCTCCTTTGCGGCAGGTGCAGGTGCTTCCTGCTGTCCGCATCCTGTCAGGGCAAGCCCGGATACCATTCCCATGATCAAAAGGGCAGAAACGAGATTCATTACTTTATTAGTCTTTCTCATCTTCTTATCCTCCTATCGTGCGTTCTTAACACAATTCACTCGTATTTTACCACAAAAATGCCTGTCTGTCGTCTCCGGTCAGCGCCAGGAGGGCACCGATCATAATATAGAGGTCTGCCATGTTAAAAACAATGTTGTCGATCCGCTTGACGCCGCATCGAAGGCTCATGTAATCTACCACGTACCCTCGCATCAGGCGATCCGTTGTATTGGAAAGGCCGCCTCCGAGCATCAGAGAGAGCCCTATCTTGCAAAGTTTTAATCCCGGGATCCCCGCCGCTTTCCATAAAGCGACTGCCACCAACGCCGTTAACGCCACGGAGACCGATGCGACGATCTTTTGTCTGGACTCTCCGGCATTCAGGAATGCCCCGCGATTGTGGTATTTTCGCAAAACAAGCAGACCCTTAAGGGCCTGCCTGTTATCGCTTGGTTGAAAATATTTTTCTGCATGGTTCTTCACGCACAGCTCCTCCAAAAAGAGGATGCATGCTACTGTGAGATACCCTGTCAAATGTTTCATCATGATCAGAATTCTGTAGTAAGGCCGAATTCGTCGGCTTCGGTCGTTTCCGTTTCAGGTTCGGGCTCTGCGATGATGAATTCGGACAAATATGCTGCTTCAGGCTGTCCTGCAAGGAGCGCAGGCAGGTTGATCAGGATACCGTCCATGTCACGCGGAAGCGGCATCGTAACCGCTACGAACTGCTCGTCGCCGCCTTTTTCGTTCATGATCTTCATTTCCATCTTGAAGGTCTGACCGATACATGTCGCCATACCGCGCTCGCCGTCATACAGCTTTGCGACCTGCTCGCCGTCCACGTAAACCGTCACCTTGTAAGGTCCTTTAAAGGTCTGCCCTTCAAAGGTAGCTTCACTGTTTTCAAAATATACCGTGTGTCCACGGCCGATCACGAGCATCGCCGCTGCGATCGCAACCAAAATGAGGATCGTTCCCAAACGGAACAGGAGTGCTTTAGTTTTCATCTGTGCTGTCTCCTTCCTCTTGTTCTTTTTTCAGCTGTTCACCTACGCTGCTCTTCATCTTACGCTTCTTGGTCTCGTACATAACGAGTGCAAGCGTGATGACACCGTATGATACGAATACACGGAAGTATTCACCGATCATGGAGTCGCCGGTGATATGCGCACCGGCAGACGGCGCCACGATAAACATCGTATGGAACAGAATGACACCCAAAAATACATTACCGATGGATGCCTTATCAACGGATGCACCACCGACAAGAAGCGCCGCGATACAGAACATACCGATCTGTGAATGGGAACTGTAAGTGGAAATGTTACCCATATTCTGCAAATAGATAACCATACCAAAGCCCGCCAAAACTGTGGACATAACGATCGAAATGATTCTGGTCTTCTCAACGTCGATACCCGCATCACGTGCAACCTGCATATCCTGACCGACCGCACGCATATCCTGACCGAGCTTGGTCTTCCGGAACCATACGATAAAGAGGCAGAGGAGCGCGATCACGATGAATGTCATCACCGGAATCTTCACGCCGCCGATCTGCACATCGATCAGATTGTCGATACACTGTCTCATATTGAGAAGGCTTGTCGTGTTACGGATACCGTAGCCTCTCGGAAGCTTCAGCGATGTATGCTTGATCGGAATGATCTTGCCCATCAGATACAGTACCACCAGCTGGTAGATACCGTTGATAAAATAGCTGATGATATAGCTTGTGATCATCTCACGACCCTTGGACATGTTCAGGATCTTCCCGCAAAATGCGCCGAGAAGAAGCGAGAACGGAATGGAAAGGATCATCGCAAGGATCACACCCGGGATGCCCCAGATCTGCCAGTCCGCTACAAGGATCAGCGCGATCTCGCCGGCCATCGCACCAAGCGTCATACCAAAGTTCAGACCCATGCCGGCAATGATCGGGATCAACAGGCACAGGATCAGGAAAATATTACGTCCCATTCTTGTAACAACTTCGTTCAGCAGATAGCTTGCGGAGAAACCGGAAATCGGAATACAGAACAAACAGATCAGCACAAACATCAGCGGAACTGAATTGTTCTGCAGGAACTTCAATGCTTTTTGCAAAAATGTTAAATCTTGGTTTACTTTTGTTACTGTGTTTTTCATTATTTTGATCCCTCCGTCTTTCTTGTCAAGGCATACAGGATCATACCGTTGGAAACAACGATTCTGATGACTTCGCTCATGTCGGTATGAATCATGGAATTCATAACCGTAGGTGTCATAGTTACAATACCCTGAAACAGGAACGT
>JAIKWO010000143.1 GCA_024684675.1 Lachnospiraceae bacterium | reverse complement strand
GCGATCAAAGCGATGATCGCGATCACACCGAGTATCCAGAACAGCGGGCTGATCTGCTTCTTCTCTTTGTCCTTCTTGCCGAGAAGATTGTGGATCTTCTCCATCGCTACCAACTCGTCCAGTTTACTCATGTCGCGTCCTCTCTTTCCGTATGTTGTACGACTCGTATCTCTATGAAAAAGTATAGCATACGGGCCTTTTTGAAACAACATCAAATCTTTTTCAATTTGGCAAAAGCCGCATACATCACTTTCTGCCCGTAGTCGTCGAAATCGACGGTCACGCGGTAGTCACGCGGCCCCTCTTCCAGCGCCGCAACCGTGCCTGCCCCGTACTTGATGTGCTTGATACGATCGCCGACCTCATAATCGGGCTTGGTTCCTGCAGGCACACCCTTTTGCAATGTCGGCGTTCCCTGCATGTAAAACGGCCTCTTTTCGACCGCAGTTGTCTTCGGCTTCAGCACTGCTTTTGGCCGCCTGTCGTCAAATTGCGGTCTCGTCCGGCCGATCGAATCATTCAAAGAGGAAAACGATTGTACACTCCTTGCGCCTGCGGTCCTGAAAAACTCTTCGCCGCTCATGCCGCCGCCAAAGCTCCCATCCGGTGAATTCCCAAAAAGCGGCTTGGGCTTCGGAAGCTTCTGATCGAGCAGTTCGCTTGGGATCTCCTTGACAAAACGGCTGACCGGATTGTACTGCGTCTCCCCGCGAAGCATCCTGCTACGCGCACAGGTAAGGGTCAGATTCTCCTTGGCACGCGTAATCCCGACATACGCAAGGCGCCTCTCCTCTTCAACCTCAGAAGGATCATCCGCCGTAATCGTCATATAACTTGGGAAAATGCCGTCTTCCATGCCGGCGATATAAACCGTCTTAAACTCCAGACCCTTTGCGGCATGAAGTGTCATCAGAAGGACATGCGGCGTATCATCGCTCACACGATCGATATCGCTCATCAGCGTCACTTCGGCAAGGAATCCGGAAAGCGTAGCCTCTTCGCCCGCATCCTCCCCGGTTCGCACATATTCCGCAATCTTGGAGACGAGCTCGTCGATATTGCCGATCCTCTCATTGATCGTATCCTCGTCCTCGTCGGACTCTTTGAGCATCTCGATATAGCCGGTCTGCGACAGGATATCCTGCATCAGATTCTGCAATCCGTAGTAAGAGAGCTTCCCCCGATACGCTTCGATCATGGTGACAAAAGGTGCCAGCTTCCCGGCGCCTCTTCCAAGCGAAGGGATCTTGTTCGCTACGCAGAGTGCGTCATAAAACGAGATACCGTTTGCCGTCGCATACTCCTGTACGCGATCGATCGTCGTCTGCCCGATCCCGCGCTTGGGGATATTGATGATACGCTTGACCGCCACATCGTCACGCGCATTGTCGATCGTCTTTAAATATGCCAGAACATCTTTAATCTCTTTTCTCTGATAGAAGTTAACGCCGCCGACCACATTATAGGGAATGTTCTTGAAGATCATGCGGTCTTCCAAAAGACGGGACTGCGCATTCGTCCTGTATAGAACCGCGCAGTCGGATAGATCGATCTCGCCGTCCCTGCTCTTCTGTCTGATCTCATCCGCGATAAAATCCGCCTCATCGTACGCTGAGTCAAACTGCTTGAAACGGATGGTCTGCCCGGTTCCCTTATCGGACCAGAGTGCCTTCTCCTTCCGACCGACATTATGCTTGATCACGGCATTGGCCGCATCGAGAATATTCTGCACGGAGCGGTAGTTCTGCTCGAGCTTCACGACCTTCGCTTCTGGAAAATACTTTTCAAAATCCAGGATATTGCGGATGTTCGCACCACGGAATTTATAGATCGACTGGTCATCGTCGCCGACCACGCAAAGGTTCTTGTACCTGCCTGCAAGCAAATGCAGCAGTTCAAACTGCACGGTGTTGGTATCCTGATACTCATCGACCATAATATAGCGGAAACGATCCTGATAATACGAGAGGACCTCTGCATTTGCGCGGAAAAGCTCCACCGTCTTGAAGAGAAGATCGTCAAAATCCAGCGCATTGTTCTTGCGAAGCGCATTCTGATATTCCGTATAGACGGTCGCAATCTTCTGCTTGTGATAATCGGAAGACATCGCTGCCTGATGCGCAAACTCCTCCGGCGAGATCAGCTCGTTCTTTGCAGACGAGATCGCCGCCAGCGCGCTTCGCTCTTTTAACAGCTTACTGTCAATCTGAAGGCGCTTAAAGACGTCCCGCATCAGCGTTTTCTGGTCATCCGTATCATAGATCGTAAAACTGTTGTCATACCCGATTTGATCAATATATCTTCGAAGGATCCGCACGCAGGTCGAGTGAAATGTTGCGACCCATACGGAATCAGCGCCGAAACCGACCAGATCGTCCACACGGCGTCGCATCTCTTCCGCCGCCTTATTCGTAAACGTGATCGCTAAGATATTCCAGGGGCTCACGCTGCAATGCTCAATGAGGTACGCGATCCTGTGGGTTAAGACGCGTGTCTTACCGGATCCTGCGCCCGCCAATATCAGCACCGGTCCATCTGTCTGAAACACGGCTTCTTTCTGCTGTTCGTTCAATGTATCGTAAATACTCATTTTTGAAAAAAATCTCCTTGCCGCAGGCTTTTCGTACACGCCACACGGTTTTTTCATTATAGCAAAAAAAAGGAGCCTTGCGCAAACGCAACGCCCCTTTTTTCAAAAAGGTTATCCTCTTATTTCCTTCTTGTGCAAACATCGAATGCAACCGCGATGACGAAGATGATACCTTTTACAACGTACTGGTAAGAGATATCAACACCCATCAGGTTCATGCCGTTTGTTAAGGATACGATAACGAGCGCACCGATGATCGTGTTGGTTACACGGCCGATACCGCCGCTTACCGCAACACCGCCGATGTAGGAAGATGCGATGGCATCCATTTCGAATGCGTTACCTGCTGTCGGTGTAGCAGACTGTAATCTGGATGTGTACAGGATACCTGCAAGTGCTGCAAGTGTACCCATGGAGCAGAAGCAGAACAGTGTAACCGCTTTAACGTTAACACCGGAAAGCTCCGCTGCCAAATCGTTACCGCCGATACCGTAGATGTAACGGCCGAGTTTGGTCTTGTTAAGCATGTAGTTGTAGATGAAAAGAACTACGCCTACGATCACTGCCGTCCAAGGAAGACCCTGATATGCGGCAAGTACATAGATGATCAGCATGATGACGCAGGATACGATTAAAAGTGTGAAACCGAATACCGGTGCAGATACAACCTTGAAGTCATATTTCTGACGGTTTCTTCTGGCCTTGATCTGTGTATAAATAACAAGGATGACTGCAACAACACCGATGACCATCGTCAGCATATGAAGCTCACCACCGCCGAGAAGGTCGGGGATAAAGCCGTTGGAAAGTGCATTAAAGCCTTCGTTCGGAACGATGATCGTACCGGTCTCCTGCAGTGCAAGGGAAAGCAGACCTCTGAAGATGAACATACCTGCCAGTGTGGTTACGAATGCAGGTACGCCGACTCTTGTAACCAAAAGACCCTGATACAGACCGATGAAAAGACCGATTGCCAGAACGATCGGGATTACAACCCACTCGCTCATCTCACTCTTGGTCATCAGGATCGCAGCGATCGCGCCCGAGAAGCCGGCAACAAAGCCGACAGACAGGTCGATGTGCTTGATGATCAGGATCAGTGTCATACCGATCGCAAGGATCATAACGTAGCCGGCCTGGTTGAACAGGTTGGAAATGTTTCTCGCCTGAATGAAGGCGCCGGCTGTCTGCCATGTGAAGTAGCCCATGATCACGATCAGGGCAATGTACATCATATAGTCTCTGATATTATTCTTTAAAAGCTGTCCAAGTTCTGCTCCGACGGACATCCTTTCATTATTTCTTCCCATTTTACGTTCCTCCTATGATTGAATCGCCATTGCCATGACTTTTTCATCAGTTGCTTCTTCTGCAGAAAGTTCACCGGTGATCTTTCCTTCGGACATGACATAGAGTCTGTCGCTCATACCCATAACCTCGGAAAGCTCCGACGAGATCATGATGATACTCATGCCCTGCTCTACCAGCTTATTCATCAGTGTGTAGATCTCGTACTTCGCACCGACGTCGATACCTCTTGTCGGCTCGTCGAGGATCAGTACCTTGGGCTTTGCAAAAAGCCATTTTGCGATCTGTACCTTCTGCTGGTTACCACCCGATAAGTTACGTACTTTTTGCAGGATCGAAGGTGCCTTGATGTTGATGGATTCCAGGTAATCGTTCGCAACGATGATCTCTTCGTTCTCGTTGATCGCGATGCCCTCGGTAAGCTGGTCGAGGTTGGTAAGGGAAATGTTGTACTTGATATCCTGCATCAGTACAAGTCCGTTGCCCTTACGATCTTCCGTTACATAAGCAAGACCGGCTGCGATCGCATCCTTGGGGGATTTGAATCTTGTGGTCTTCCCTTCCATCGTTACATCACCTGATAGGATCTTGTAATTCGGCGTATTACCGAAAATGCTGAGCGCCAATTCCGTTCTGCCGGCACCCATCAGACCCTGAAGCCCTACGATCTCGCCTCGTCTTACGTTGATGTTGATGTTATCAAGCAGGTTTCTGTCTTTGACCGGATCCTGTACGGTCCAGTTGTTTACGGAGAAAACAACATCTCCGATGTTCTTATGTTCACGCTTGGGATAGATATTCTCGATCGAACGACCAACCATGTGTTTGATGATCTCTTTCTCTTCGATCTTCTGTTCCGTAACATCGAGTGAAGTAATGGTCGCGCCGTCTCGAAGAACGGTGATCGTATCCGCAATCGCTGTAATCTCTTTTAATTTATGAGAAATCATAACGCAGGAAACGCCCTGGTTCTTTAATTCTCTGATCAGATCCAATAAGTTCTTACTGTCGTCCTCGTTCAGTGAAGCCGTCGGCTCGTCGAGGATCAGAAGTTTTACGTTTTTGCTCAATGCCTTGGCGATCTCAACCAGCTGCTGGTTGCCGACGCCAAGCGTCTTAACCTTGATGGAAGGATCGATATGAAGACGTACCTTTTCAAGCATTTCGGATGCTTTGATGATCGTCTCGTTCCAATCGATCGTCTTTCCGTTCATGATCTCATGACCGAAATAAATGTTCTCGTACACACTCAGTTCCGGCACAAGTGCAAGTTCCTGATAGATAATCGCGATACCTTTTTCTTCACTGTCCGCGATGGATTTAAACTGCTGTACCTCACCGTTGTACACAATGTCGCCCGTATAAGTCCCGTAGTGATGTACACCGGATAAAACTTTCATCAACGTGGATTTACCGGCTCCGTTCTCACCAACCAGACAATGAATCTCTCCTCTTTTTACCTTAAAATTAACATCACTCAGGGCCTTAACACCCGGGAACTCTTTAGTGATAT
>JAIKWO010000120.1 GCA_024684675.1 Lachnospiraceae bacterium | reverse complement strand
ACATAGATCTCTTTGATCACGTTACCGCTCAATCTGCTTCCAAGTGCTTCTTTTGCCGCTGCGATCGCATCATCCTTGGCGATATCCTTCGCCACATTGATCACGCAACGTGTCTTTCCGTTCACCTGAACCGCAATCTCTTCTTCATTGTCTGCCATTGCCGCTTCGTCAGCTTTCGGCCATACCGCATGGAATACGGAATCACTGCCGCCAAGCACGCGCCACAACTCTTCGGAAATGTGCGGTGCAAACGGTGCAAGCAGAATGACTGCCGTGCGAAGCGTCTCACGATCAACGCCGCCGTTCTTTGCAACTTCAACAAGTTTATTGGTGTATTCCATGAATCCGGAAACAACCGTATTCAGACTGAAGTTCTCAAGACGCTGCGTGATATCAAATGTCATCTTGTGACGGATCTTTACAAGCTCATCCGTTTCCTTCGCATCAAGCGGTGCATTGTCCTGAACAAGTCTCCAGAACTTGGTGAGGAACCTGTAGATTCCTTCCATGCCACGATCGTCCCAGATGGAATCCAGTTCCGGCGGTCCGATAAACAGCTCGTACATACGGAGCGAATCGCAGCCGTAATCCCTTACAATGTCATCAGGTGATACGATGTTGCCAAGAGACTTGCTCATCTTGGTCGCCGCCCCCGTTACCTTGTCGCGGCCGCACACCATACCCTGATTGAACAGCTTCTTAAACGGCTCATCAAAATCCACTACACCGATATCGTGCAGGAATTTTGTATAGAATCTGGAGTAAAGCAGATGTAACACTGCATGCTCTACACCGCCAATATACATATCAACAGGCAGATACTTGTCTGCTTTTTCTTTGCTTACCAGTTCGTTCTTGTTCTTATTGTCCACATAGCGCAGGAAATACCAGGAAGAACCTGCCCACTGCGGCATCGTATTGGTCTCACGCTTTGCGGGCGCGCCACACTGCGGGCATGTCGTGTTCACCCACTCTGTGATATCCGCAAGCGGTGATTCACCCGTACCCGTCGGCTGATACGAATCAACATCGGGAAGAAGAAGCGGAAGCTGATCTTCCGGAACCGGAACACAGCCGCACTTCTCGCAGTGCACGATCGGAATCGGCTCGCCCCAGTAACGCTGGCGGGAGAATACCCAGTCACGCAATTTATAGTTTACAGTCTTCTTGCCGAAGCCCTTCTTTTCGATCATGACCGGTGCTTCTTTTTTCAAAACGGCACTTTCCATACCGTTCCATTCACCGGAATTGATCATCACACCGGACGCCTCTGTATATGCTTCCGTCATGTTCTCGATCGCTTTTCCGTCCTTGGCGATAACCTGAATGATCGGGATATTGAATTTCGTTGCAAATTCAAAGTCTCTGTCATCATGCGCAGGAACGCACATGATGGCACCTGTACCGTAATCGGAAAGTACATAATCGGAAAGCCAGATCGGCACCTTCGCACCGTTGATCGGGTTGATCGCATACGTGCCGGTAAATACACCGGTTTTCTCCTTGTCCTGCATTCTGTCTACGTTGGACTTCATGGATGCGGCATAAATATAGTCATCGACCGCTTTCTTTGTTTCCGGTGTCACAAGAGATGCCGCAAGCTTGTGCTCGGGTGCAAGAACCATAAATGTCGCACCGTAAAGCGTATCCGGTCTCGTCGTGTAAACCGTAATCTTCTCGTCGCGTCCCTCTACCGCAAAGTCAACCTCCGCGCCGTAGGATTTGCCGATCCATTCGGTCTGCATCTTCTTAACCTTCTCGGGCCAGTCAAGCTTATCAAGATCAGAAAGGAGTCTGTCCGCATATTTCGTGATACGGAGCATCCACTGCTTTAAGTTCTTCTTTGTGACATCGGCGCCGCAACGCTCGCACTTGCCGTTAACTACTTCTTCGTTCGCAAGACCGGTCTTGCAGGAAGGACACCAGTTGATCGGCATCTCTTTCTCATAAGCGAGACCTTCCTTGAACATCTTTACAAAGATCCATTGTGTCCATTTATAGAACTCGGGATCCGTCGTATTTACTTCCATATCCCAGTCGTAAAGTGCCGCGATCTGATTGATCTGACGCTTGATATTCGCAACGTTCTCCGCTGTCGACTTTGCGGGATGAACGCCCATCTTGATCGCATAGTTCTCTGCAGGAAGACCGAAAGCATCCCAACCCATCGGGTGGATGATGTAGTGCCCTCCGTTCAGCATCTTGTAACGGCTCCATACGTCGGAAATTACATAACCTCTCCAGTGGCCTACATGCAGACCGTTGCCGGAAGGATAAGGGAACATATCCAGACAATAGTATTTCGGTTTCTTTCCGTCATTGACATTGACCGGATTCTTCTCCCATTCTTTTCTCCACTTTTCTTCAATCTCTCTGTGATTATAAGGTACAGTCATTCTTTTTGATCCTCTTTCCCTCTATACTCAACACGTACAAATTGTACTGTTTTACCATACATACAATACGATTTTATCCCGCTAAAGTGTTCTTGTCAAGCAAAGCAAACAGGCATCTTTCCAAGCAATCCGGACATAAAATAAGACCCTCCGCAAGCGGAAGGTCTTAAGTGAATTTCGGTATAATTTTATTTATAAATAATGCTAAGTTGGTAAGCGCCGTAGGTGGTCTCAAATGTTACGGTCGCATCATTCAGATCCAGATCATCCAGAACCGTCGGCTGACCGTCCTTTACGACAACAGCCTTAAATGTTCTGCCGGGAGCCTGCAGCGATGTCGGAAGCGTCAGTGTATACTTCTGCGGCGTTTCGTAGGTGTCATAGATCTTGTCAGCTGTCGATACGGAGCAGTTATAGGATACACCATAATTATAATCCGCATGCGTATTGGTCAGGATCCATGCAATGAGCTCAAGGTAGCCCTTGCTCATCGGATATCTGTTGGCCGTTACAGCCTGTGCGGTCTTTGCATAGCCATCCGCAAAGCGAAGCGGCGATACAAATTCAGGGTTCTTCTCGGAAGGAGCATCTACAAGATCATAAACATTCGTGTACTTATCATATTTGTTCTTATCTTTCTTATGCTCAGCCTTTTCTTCCTTGGCATTGTCGGAATCCGTGTACTCTTTCCATACTGCGCCGCTGTTATCAACAGAGAAAACAAAGGTCAGGTACGGATCCGTCTTCTGCTTGAACTGATTCTTGATCGTGCCGTTGTCCATGATGTAGATCATGTTGTTCGCATGGCGGAAAACCATCGGTGCCCAGGAACCAAGGCTTGTATAAGGAACCTTGTCACCTAACATCTCAACAGTCTCTTCCGTTCCGGACAGACGTACTGTAGGCTGCTCATAAATATTCTCAAATGCATCAGATCCGGAAAGATACGTCTTTACGGAAGCATTGATGAAACGCAGCTTCTTGAAATTCTTGAACGCCTTTGCGCCGATGTAGGTGATGCCTTCATCAATGTTTACCGCCTGGAATAAATGATTGTTCCAGGGTCTGGTGTGCAGTGTATCATTCGTGTAATCTGGGATCGCACCCGTCCCTCTGATATAAAGAACACCATCGATCGTCTGGCAGGTAACACCATCTGCAACAGGGATCTCTGCCGACTTCTCTGTCCAATCATCCGTGATCTTCTTAGCCTGCGACGGCATTGCGACCATCGGGACAAACAGAACAGTTGTCAGTAATGCAGCCAAAACAATTCTACCAAATTTTCGCATTATTCTGTCTCCTTTCAAAGCAAAGAACAATATATAGTATAAGTTTACATAGAATCACACAACTTGTCAACAAAGCATGTGATCGTCCGGTTGATATCTATCGACATTTTCCCTGCCGGAAATTAGGAAATAAAAGAACGGGACTCAAACGAGACCCGCCTTTTATA
Organism: Lachnospiraceae bacterium; assembly: GCA_024684675.1. Taxonomy (GTDB): domain Bacteria; phylum Bacillota; class Clostridia; order Lachnospirales; family Lachnospiraceae; genus VSOB01. The sequence continues at coordinate 2,167 of JAIKWO010000120.1, read as the reverse complement.
TAATAATATAATACCCCCCTAGGCTTCTGCATCATTGTCCAGTTTGGAAGCTCTTTCAGCGACTTCTTTTTCCTGAACATCAGACGGAGCCTGCTCATAACGTGCAAATTCATAAGAGTACTCGCCGCGTCCGCCTGTCATGGAACGCAGGTCTGTACAATAACCGAACAATCCTGTCATCGGGATGTCCGCTTCGATCAGCTGCTTGCCCCCACCGATCGGATTCATACCAAGCACTCTGCCGCGGCGCTTGTTCAGATCGCCCATGACATCACCGGTATACTGATCCGGAACGGTAACCTTTAAGGATGCGATCGGCTCAAGCAGGATGGGCTGTGCTTCCATAAAGCCTTTCTTGAAAGCCTGAATCGCAGCCGTCTTGAATGCCATTTCGGAAGAATCTACAGGATGGTAGGAACCATCGTATAAAACAGCCTTCACGCCGACAACCGGATATGCTGCCATGGGTCCTTTCAGAACGGATTCCTGAATACCCTTTTCAACCACCGGGAAGAAGTTCTTCGGAACAGCACCGCCGACAACTTCCTGCTCGAATACATAAGGATTCTCCAGATCGCCGGATGCCGAGAAGCGCATCTTAACATGACCGTACTGACCGTGTCCGCCGGACTGTTTCTTATATTTGTATTCCACGTCGGAATTCTTACGAATCGTCTCACGGAACGCAACCTTGGGCTTCACGAGCTCAACGTCGACCTTGTATTCGTTCTTCAGTCTGCTCACGACGATATCAAGATGCTGATCGCCCATGCCGTAGAGAAGCGTCTGTCTGTTCTCCGCATCGTTCACAACCTTGAGCGTCTGGTCTTCGTGCATCATCTTCTGCAGAGACTGTGCTACCTTGTCGATCTCTGCCTTGTTGACCGCGCGGTAACGCATATACGTATAAGGAACGGAAATCTCCGCCTTGCCGAAACGGATCGGAGCCGCTTTTGTGGAAAGCGTATCGCCTGTTCTTGCGGCAGTCACCTTCGCAAGTGCGCCGATGTCGCCGGCATGCAGCTCAGGCACTTCGATCGGCTTATTGCCCTGCAGGATATAAAGCTTACCGATCTTCTCGTCTACATCCTTGTCCTGATTAAAGAGCTGATCGTCCGCTTTCAGAACGCCGGAGCAAACCTTGATCAGGGAATACTTACCGATGAACGGATCCACGATCGTCTTCCAGATATATGCGGACTTCGGCTTGGAGAAATCAAAGTTCGCCTCAAATACTTCATTGGTCTTTAAGTTCACGCCTGCCATCGGTCTGCCTTCCGGACTCGGGAAGTACTTCACGATATCATCAAGCAGTGTGTACACGCCCTGGCAGAGAACACTCGAACCCATTGACATCGGAACGATCGAGCAATCGATTACGTTCGATCTGACTGCAGCTCTGATCTCCGCCTCCGAGAAGGTATCGCCGCTGAAGTAGCGATCCATAAACTCTTCGCTCGTCTCCGCAACGGTCTCCATCAGCGTTTCACGATACTGATCAAGATATTCTTTGCTGTAATCCGGCACGTCGCAGTCCACAACGTCCTTGCCCTGCCATCTGTGGCCCGTCTCGCTGATAACATTGACATAGCCGACAAACTTCTCTTCCTCACGGATCGGCAGATTAAACGGTGCCATCTTTTTGCCGTACTTCTCCGTCATCGTCTCGACAACCTGGCGATAGGACGCATTGTCCACATCCATATCGGTTACGAAAACCATGCGCGGCAGTTTATATTTTTCACAGAGGTCCCATGCCTTCTCGGTGCCGACTTCCACGCCTGCTTTACCGGAAACCACGATAATTGCCGCATCAGCTGCGCTGACCGCTTCTTCCACCTCACCGACAAAATCGAAATAACCCGGCGCATCCAGAACATTGATCTTGATGCCGTCCCACTCAAGCGGGATCACGGAAGTGCTGATCGAGAATTTTCTCTTCTGCTCTTCTTTACCGTAGTCACTGATCGTATTTCCATCCGGAACTTTGCCCATTCTGGAGGTAAGGCCTGCTAAGTAAGCCATAGCCTCAGCCAGACTGGTCTTTCCCGCTCCGCCATGTCCAAGTAACACGACATTTCGAATTTTGTCAGTTGTGTAAACATTCATAAAAACTCCCTCCAATTTTGGATGTATTTGGGTATTATGTCATGACCTAATTGGAAAT
>JAIKWO010000097.1 GCA_024684675.1 Lachnospiraceae bacterium | reverse complement strand
ATGATCCTGGTGATCGGACCCGGCGCTTATGCGGTGAAGTCACTTTTCGGACTGAAGGAAGCGATCCTGTTTCAGCTATTCTTTGTTGCGATTCCCTGTACGATGGAATATGCCGTACAGATCCGCATGTATTCCTGGGCGATCTGTTTTCTGACCTTTATGGCGCTCTGGGCGTATGAAGCGGTTCTGACCGGCAGAAAGATCTATTTTGCGGGCGTGTCCGTGATGGGTGCTGCGGCCGCTTATACGCATTACTTTGCGTTTGTATCTGCATTGTGGATTTATGGCTTTTTTTTCCTTGCACTTGTGGTCAGGTATAGAAAAGGCCTGATCGCGTTTGTCGCATCGGCGGTCGGTTCAGCAGTCCTCTATGCACCGTGGGTGCCGTTTTTGTTATCACAGGTGGGCGGCGTTCAGAACGACTACTGGATTGAGGAGATCACGTTTGATACGGCAAAAGAGTTCATGCCCTTTTTATTTGGCATGGAGCTTCCGGGGAGTGAGTGGATCTGGGCGATCATACTGATTGTCGGGATCATTTTGTGCGTTCGGAGGAAATGTGTCTTCGGGCTTCTCCTCCTTCTTACGGCAGTGATGACCGTGGTGACCGGTGTGACCGCATCGGCGCTGATGCGCCCGATCTTTATTATTCGTTACGTGCTGCCTTGCATGGGCCTTGCCTCAATGTTTCTTGGCATCGCGTACGGCAAGTATTTGGAGAAAACGGCGTTTGCTGCGCTGATCGTTTTTCTCCTTTTTGCAACGCTTGTTGACTATAAGAAGTCGATCTATCGTGAGTACGAGTGGACGCATACAGAGGAGACGATGGCGTTTTTAAGCGAACATGTCGGCGAGAACGATATCATTGCGTACAACTACGCAAGTTATGATTTTATCTATGACAACTACTGGGATGATGATCACAAAGTGCTGTGGCAGGACATCGATCTGGATGACTGTCCGTACGAGACGATCTGGTTCTTGGATACGATCTATTTCCCGTATCTGACGGACGAGGAGCTTGATGCGCATGGCTGGAAGCGTACCTTTATGGGCAATTACGGGATAGAGCACAATGATTTTAAGATCTGGAAAGTGGAGCGGCAGTAGATGAGAGAGTGGCTGATTCGCAACAAGTTCATACTCGCCGCTACGCTGCTTTTGTGTGCACTGATTTGGCCTGTGGGGATCTTTCGGGCTGAGACTATCTCGCGGACAGCGGCGGATTATAGCAAGAATACCGATCCCATCGGTCTGGTGGCCGCGATCGAAGAGTTCGTGCCGCAGTATGACGAGATTAAAACGCTCGGTATCGATATCGGTAAGCAGGGCGGAAAAGCGGACAGCGGCAACATCCGCCTCACGATCTATGATGAAAATTTGCAGGAGATCCTGGCTGTAAACTATCCGGTAGCGGATATGAAGGATGGAGAACTGACCGATATTCCTGTTGATGCAAAGCTTACTGCGGGCAAGCGCTATTTCTTCGGCGTTCAATGTGAAGATTATGATGAGTCGGCACCTGTCCTTCATTACAGGGACGAGACGCGCAATGCCTGTCCGGAGCATCTGCATTTTTACTACGGACCTGTTGTGCAGGAAGGTGCGGTCGCAAACATGCGCTTTACGTATGCGGTGCGCCTTAAGTGGTGGCAGATTCTGTTTTATGACAGTTTCATCATTTTTGCGGTAATTGCCGTATCGAAACTTTTGGAGAAAAAAGATGAAGTGGGATAGAAATGCTTTTCCCGAATTATTTGTAACGGTCTTTCGATATATCGTTCTGACGCTTATGGCGCTTTTTGTATCTTACCTGGCGCTCTTAAGCCTGTTTGGAACGAATTTTTGTGTTGCGGGGAAGAACTATTTTCTGAGCGATTCGCCGTATAAGACGATTGCGGTTTATGTCGCTTTGATTGTGCTTGGCTGCGTATTAAAGCGAAGGAAGCTTCCGTCATTGCAAAGCAGGTCTGCTTTGATGGTTCGTCCGATTTTACTTGTGGCACTGTTTATCGTTCTGGTGATCTTTGTGAACGGATTGAAGCTGCTTCCGTACGGCGATCAGCTTGCAATATCGAACGCCGCAAGAGAGTTTCGGTATTACGATTTTTCGCAGTTTATGATGGGGAATTATTTGAGCTACTTCCCCTTTCAGTCAAGGGTCGTTGTCTTTTTGATGGGACTCTGGTCACTGACCGGCGACTCCAATCATACGATCTTTGCGCTTCTCAATGTGTTATCTGTTATTGCGGTGATCGTACTGACGGCAAAGACATTTGAAAAGACCGGACTGATCAAAGAGCTTTCGCATAAGACAATGATCACGGCGGCGCTTATTCTGTTCTGGCCGCTCCTATTCTATGTCACTTTTGTTTACGGCAATCTGATCGGACTTGCTGCGATGATGGCTGCGTTTTGGTTTCTGGTATCTTTTCTGGAGGCGCATTCCGTAAGGCATCTGATTGGCATGGCGGTTTTTTGCGGCATCGGGATATGGCTTAAGAATTCTTATATGATCCTGATGGTTGCTATGCTTGTGATCCTGTGTGTTGACTGGATCCACTCCCGCAAGGCGATCAAACTCGGCGCAATGCTTGCGATCCTTGTATGCACTTACGGTGTTTCCGCCTTATCGGATGTGTGGCTTTCTCGTTATATGGGGATGCCGCTTCCGGAAGGGTCGCCCATGATCTCCTAGGTCACGATGGCGCTTGGAGAGGAAAACGGGCGCCCGGTCAAGTACGACGGCTACAATGTCAATGTATATCTGCAGAATGACGGCAATACCCAAAAGGCGACGGATGTCTGCCGCGAGGAGCTGACGCGGCGCCTTGATAACCTGACGGATTCGCCGATGCACCTGTCTGCATTTATGGCAAAAAAGAACTCACTTGTGTGGAATGAGCCGACATTTGAAAGCGTGAGCTATTTAAATAAAAATGCTTCTTACGCCGAGTCCCCTAAGTGGCTTAAAGACGCATTATGGGAAGATAATCGAAATCTGCTCTACCGCTTTGCGAATCTGTTTCATGGACTGATCCTGCTCGGCGCGCTTACCTGGATCGTATTAAAGGGAAAAGAAGCGTCCCCTGCGCATTTATTATATGGCGTGACGTTTATCGGCGGCTTTTTGTTTGAACTGTTTTGGGAAGCGCAGGCACAGTACGCTTTGGTGTATTTCCTGCTTCTGATCCCGTATGGCGTTATGGGGTATGTGGAGGCTGTCAATTATCTGTCCGCTAAGCCGCCGGTCAAAAAGGCAGCGATCGGATGGGGCATACCGCTTTTGATCATCGTGATCGTGTCTGCGGTGCATATCCCGATTGTTGATACGCTTATTCGGTTACAGGAGGATGATGCAGTCTATACGCAGATCCGGACGGAACAAGAAGAGGAAGAGTTGATATTTGAAGGGACGCTTCCTGATGGCATGTACAGAATGGCTTCCGCGGTCGATCCGACACTTGGCATTACAGTTTCTGCTGAATATGACAAGGACGATGCGATCAATCAGGAGGCACGTGTGTATCTTTCCAAGGAAGCGCATGTGCGTGCCGGTGAAGTATCGGTGGTTCATGAGGGTGATCATGATCTGATCCGTCTGATGCGGACGCAGTGCCTTTTGTCGCTTGACCGCGATCCGAATGAGCCGGGCGCTGTTGTAAGCCAGGCTTATGATGAAGCATTATGGCATATCAAATCCGCAGGAGACGGCAAGTATGCCGTATTGTACGGAAATGAGCTGGCGCTGACAGCAGAGGGGACGGATGTGACGCTCACGCCGTATTCCGAAGACAAGGCGCAGCTTTGGATTTTTGAAAAAAGATAAGTGCTTGCCGAATCAAAATCGGCAATGAGAGAATAACATGAATGATCGATCAGACAGAGCCGTAAAAACGGCCGGTTCTAATTTCATATTGGAGAAGCGCCTTCATTTTGCGGCGAACGTGCTGATCTTCGGATTTTCCGTTATACTTTTTACGCTGGGCGTGGTATGCAATACCTTCGGCGGGACGATCTATGACAAGGTGGTCTACTTCTTTGGAAGCATCATTCTTTGCGCAGTCCTTGCTGTCGGCGTGCGGTTTACGGATCTTGGAGGTCTGCTTCAAAAGGCACTTGATCCCGTGAACAGAAGAGATCTCATGCAGGTTTTTTGCTTTGCGGCTGTTACGACGCTTACGCTCTATTATTATGACTCGGCAAGTGAAGTGCATCACCAGTTTGCTTCCTGCCTGATGGATGCGTTCTTTGGGATCGCGATCCTTGCGATGTTTGAAAGGCGTGAATGGAATAAAACATGGCACCGCATGGTCAGTGCGATTCTTGTACTGTGTGTGATCGGCTATATCATCTGGTACAACGGCACTGCCATGGGCGACATTCACAGAACGCTTCGGCTTTGGCGTGCCTACATCTACCTGCAGATCGCATTCTGCATTCTGGGGCGGATCAAGGAGAGACGATTTTTAAAGCATGTGTCGGTTTTTGGAATGATCGTTGCAATCTGCATGATCGGCATGGTTGTCTTTCGGAATACCAGAACGTGGCCAATCTCGGTTGCCGTACCGTTTTTGTGCCTGTACTTTTTTGCATATGAAAAGGGCGGGCAGAATCGCGTGGTGCGCAATTACGCATATGGCCTGATCCTGTCGTTCTGGATGATGTTTGGTACGGCGCTTTTATTCAGGCCGTATTACAGTTTTGAATTTGTGCGTTATCCCGGCTGGTTTGCATCCTGCGCAAGTGCGGGGCTTTACTGGACGGTTGTATTGGCGGCGGCTTTTGCCGCGGTTTTATCCAAATATAAGAAAAGCGGCGCAATGCTGCGTGACTATTTCTGGGAACTTTTTACCTTTGCGTTTGCGGCGGTGCATGTACTGCTTGCGATGGCACGTACGACATTTCTTGCGATCGCGGTATTCGGCGTTTTTGCGTTTATCCTGATGGAAGTGGTCCATTATCGGGATTCGGTTCGTGGCGTGATCCGCAAGATCCTTCTGTTTGTCGTGCCGGTGATCGTCCTTCTGCCGACTGTGTATATGCTGATCCGCTGCGTGCCGGCTCTTGTGGCAAGACCGTTTTGGGTATCGAAGCCGGAGTGGTTTTCCGATCGTATTATGCCGGGCGAGGATCCCGCATCGCGCAAGTATATGAATGTACCGCAGCTTGCGGAGTCTTTTTTAGAGAAAATTGTTGGGATTGAGATCAACTTAAGTTGGATGGCAGGTGCCGACAGCGGTCCCGGAAATGTAACGATTGACGAAAACGGCAACGAAGTCATGCAGGAAAACGTTGTCGCGACGTATGAGCATGATGGGCAGACCTATGCGCTTAAGGATTATACGTTCCAAAATGACAGTGATGATGAGACATCCAACGGACGTTTTGCGATATTCAAGATCTACTTTGACCGCCTGAACCTGACGGGGCATGATACAATGGTACCCGAGGATCGCGACCAGAGCATTCTGATCTACCACGCGCATAATTCGTTTATGCA
>JAIKWO010000070.1 GCA_024684675.1 Lachnospiraceae bacterium | reverse complement strand
CACCAAAAGCATGCATCGGGTACAGAACGAGATAGTGCGTGAAATGAAAAGAACCAGGCGTAATGAAGTGGATTCAGATTTTGCTCAGGCAGTAGATGAGAAATATACGAGTAGAGACATTAAAGATATTCGTCTTTTATTGTTATCACCATTAGACCGATTAAAGGACGCTGGGATTGTTTATGAAAAGGAGGAGAACGATTTCTTTTTAACTGCATTTGTATATCAGAAATATCTGGAATACCAGTTTCTGAATATGCTAAGAAAAGATACAAACGGATTGGATCAGGTGATCGATCATATGCTGGAAGCGATCGATTGGGATTCGCTTCCCGAAATGTACATCGCTTGTTTACAGTATTTAAAGCAGGAAGACAATACTGCTTTTGCTGCTCACCGTTTACTGAAAACAGTTGAACAGAGAGGGCTGCCTATCGAACGCTTTCAGACTGTTATTATGGAACTGTGGCTTAAAGCCGCATTGCATGGTCATGTGAGTGAAATCGTAACCGAGATTTCGACCAGAAAACTCCTGAAATGGGGATTATCACTTATTAAGCGACTAAATGAAGCAGAAGAAAGTGAAGCTTCTTTTGAGGTGCTGAATGCTCTTATCGGAGCTGAGGCCGGGAATGATCCGGAACTGAATTTCCTTAGGGGGTTGTATTATATGAAAGTATCAGAATTGGAGAAGTCCGAGCAGGATTTTCAATACTGTATAGAAAACGGTGATGATATACTCAAAAAGCATGCGACCGTTCAGCTGTCTAAAACTTTACGAAAAAACGGAATGGTGGAGAAGGCCAAAAAGATTTTAAATGAATACATTGAACATTCAAATGAAGGCACACCATTTTATGCGGATGCACTAATACAAAGAGGACTTTGCAAAAGATCAGATAAGGATTATTCAGAGGCACTCAAGGATTATGAACATGCACTTTCTATTTCCCAAAACAACAATGACCATTATGTTACTGTTTATAATATGCTGGGTATCTCCACATTGAAGGCAGATCTCGGGATGACGGATGAATGTGAAAGAATCCTGTTAGATGTATATAAACTGGCCGGAAAATATGGCTACATAGATTTTGTGGCGGATTGTTTAAATGGGCTGTCGGCGAATTTCGTCAGAAAAGGAGAGTATGAAAAGGCAATCAGCTATGCAGAACAGGGAATGGTCATCTGGAAACATTCTCATTACTATGCGGGTCAATTGGTTCTGTTATGTACGATCATGAAAGCTTTGATCAAATCCGGTCAAAAAAAGAAAGCGTGGGAATACAAAAAGGAGGCAGATATGCTCGCTCCGATGATCAAAGAAAAGGTAATTGAGGAATCCTATATGGAAACGCTTGCATTGTTGGAGACTGAATGATCTTGGAATGGTAAATCGTTGGTTTATTATGTGCTCCGCATTATTCGGCTATCATGGCAGCAGAACCGGGGAACAGATGCTGAGTTCTTTTATGAACACAACAAACGCCCGGGATACGGATTTAGAATTTTTTTAGTAATGAAGGTGGGCACAAAGAAAAATGCCGGTGAATGACCGGCATTTAGGCTAATCATCAAGGTTCGCCACAAGGATCCCCTTGGGCGAGCCTTTTTTTGGCATCTGAAGCTTCAGCGAGAATCCGTAGATCCCGTCGGTAAAGACAAACGTATGAGCCCCGTTCTCATCGGGGATCGCCCGGGATTCTGCGTGGCATTCGTGCATGGACGGGAAATTGATCTTCCCGAGAACATCACGTTTCATAAGGGATTCGATCTCATCACGGATGCTCATTTGCGTCTTCTGCGACGCCTTTTCCGTTAATGGATCATCCGCGGCACCTTCTTCCTTCGGATCTGTATGATGTTTCAGATCGAGGAAGTAGAGCCTCAGCCGCTCGATGCACATGGAGCGGCAGGTTACTGAGCCGAACAGAGCACAGGCGGCTTCGTAAAGCGCGTATTCATACCGGAACGTTGCGCTCATCGGATTCTTGTAAGAATCACTGTACCGGTTATCCGGTAATCTTACTTCTTTGTAGCCTGCAAAAGATTGTTTTGCCATGTTTCTTTCCTCCTTTGTGTTAAAAACTGCGAAAAGATCAATATCAGGATCCGCTTTCAAAGGGCGCAGTATCCCCGTGAAGCGTTCGTTTTCACCTGATATTGATCTTTTTTGTCCGCCGTTTCGGCTCGTTCTTAGTTGAGTATAGATCGGATCCCGGGAGAAGAAAATAAACCCGTAGTTCAGGTTCAAAAAGAAAGGTGGTTGTAATTTATTCAAAAGTATGTTAAAATTTTAACAATCTTTAAGAGCGCCTGTCAGAAAGAAGCGGCGGGCGCCCGGACAGCACTGCGAAATCTGCAGAATCACAAACGTCAGGAGAGCACTATGGAAACAGAAAAGAAAACGTACGAAATCGTTGACGGCGTGGAAAAGCTGGAGGCTGCGCTCGAAAGCGTCAGGGCAGCCCAGCGGATCTTTGCCAAGTACACACAGGAGCAGGTGGATGCGATCTTTCTGGCTGCTGCAACGGCAGCGAATCAGGCCAGGATCCCGCTTGCCAAGATGGCGGTTGAGGAAACCGGCATGGGCATTGTTGAGGATAAGGTCATTAAAAATCACTATGCCAGCGAATACATCTACAATCAGTATCGCGATGTCAAAACCTGCGGTGTCATCGAAGAGGATCCCATTTACGGGATCAAAAAGATCGCGGAACCGATCGGCGTCGTCGGCGCGGTGATCCCCACCACGAACCCGACTTCCACGGCGATCTTTAAAGCTTTAATCGCGCTAAAGACCAGGAATGCGATCATCATCAGCCCGCATCCGCGTGCCAAGAACAGCACGATCGCCGCGGCAAAAGTGGTTCTTGAAGCGGCTGTTGCAGCCGGCGCACCGGAAGGCATCATTGCCTGGATCGATGTTCCTTCGCTCGAGATGACCAACCTGCTGATGCAGGAAGCGGACATCATTCTTGCAACGGGCGGCCCCGGCATGGTGCATGCCGCTTATTCCAGCGGCAAGCCCGCGATCGGCGTCGGCGCCGGCAATACACCGGCGATCATTGATGAGAGCGCGGATATCGTGCTGGCCGTCAATTCCATCATTCATTCGAAGACCTTTGACAACGGCATGATCTGCGCATCCGAGCAGTCCACGATCGTG
>JAIKWO010000064.1 GCA_024684675.1 Lachnospiraceae bacterium | reverse complement strand
CTGATCGCGAAGATGGATGAGCTGGGTCTTCTCGGAGATCTTCCTGAGTCCAACCAGATCAGTCTGTTTGATTTTGTGAAAGGATAATTCATGTTTGAAGTGTTTGAAGATGCTGTCATCGACAGTGTAAAGCTCCTTCCGTTCCTCTTTGCCACTTATTTTTTGATGGAATGGTTAGAGCATAAGGCAGACAATACGACCAAGTCGATCATCAAGCGTTCCGGCAGGCTCGGACCGCTCTTTGGATCGATCATCGGTGCACTGCCGCAGTGCGGTTTTTCGGCAGGTGGAAGCAGCCTTTATGCAGGTCGTATCATCACGCTGGGCACGCTTTTTTCCATCTATCTGTCGACGTCGGATGAGATGCTGCCGATCATGCTCTCATCCGCTGCTTCGCCCGCACTGATTGGGCAGGTGATCGGGATCAAGGTCGTGATCGGTCTTGTGATGGGCTTTCTCATCGATATGATCTTCAAGCCGGAGCTTCCGCAGATCCATGTGCATGAGCTCTGTTCGGAAGAAAACTGTCACTGCCGCTGCGAGGAGAGCCTTTTGCGGTCTGCTTTCTATCATACGGTGCGTGTATTTGGCTTTATCCTGCTGATCAGCTGCGTATTAAATCTGGCGCTTTTCCTCATCGGTGAAGAGCGGATCGCGCATGCGCTTCTTGATCATAGCGTTCTTGCCGCATTTGCGGCATCGCTGATCGGTCTTATCCCGAACTGCGCAGCGTCCGTACTGTTAACGCAGCTATATCTTGAGGGCATGATCCGCCTGGGGACCATGATCGGCGGACTCTTAACCGGCGCCGGCGTGGGGCTTCTTGTCCTGTTTCGTGTAAACCATAAGAGGATGAAAGAGAATATCCTGATCGCGGCAGGTCTCTATGCGATCGGCTGCGCGGCCGGTATCGTACTGAATCTGATCGTGTTGTAAGGTATGGTTTTCTTTTTTCATGATTGAGGAACTGAAATAGGGGAGCTTTCCCAATACTATGAAATATGCCTTCGCATGTGCACTTAATGAATAATGATTCTTCAACGGTCATTTCGAGGACATGTTTGAGCGAAGCGAGTTCCGCAGAAATGGCCGACGCTTTGAAGAATCGTTATGAATTTAGTGCCGAAATGCGGGCATTTGAATAGTATTGGGAAAACTCCCCTTTTATAATCAATCCTTGATATGATCTCAGATAAAAGATCTCAGATAAAAGAAAAACCCTGCCGCACTTGCGACAGGGTTTTCAAATAGCAGCCAGTAGGGGAATCGAACCCCTGATTCCGCCGTGAGAGGGCGGCGTCTTAACCGCTTGACCAACTGGCCATCTTTTCTTTTGCGTCTCGTTTTCACAACGCTTGTTTATCTTATTATACTTTCCAAAAAAATGCAAGAAGTTTTTTGAAAAAGTATCCTTTTCTTTTTCTGCTTCGTATATAGATGTGGAATCATGAATATGATAAAATCATATTGTGTGTGATTATGCAAAACTGTGATTCACCAACTACTTGAAGGAGTAAACACTATGAAGAATACCCAGTTGTATCCATTTGAAAGGAATCGTTATTATGCAGGAAAGATGCTTACGACGGCAGATTTCCAGGCGGAACAGGCTTATTTTAACAATAAGCGCAGATTCATCAATCGTCTTATGTGCGGATCCGGCATTGTCTGCGGATTCGGTGTATTCAGTCTGGATGATCTTTCCGTTTTGATCGAAAGCGGTGTGGCGATCGATGAGCTCGGGCGTGAGATCGTGATGGATACTTCTGTTGTAAAAAAGCTTTCCGTGCTGGAAGGCTTTGAAAGCTTGAAGACCAATGAAGTAAGCCTGTGTCTGCGATACAACGAAGAAGAAATTCACAGTATCTACGCGGTCAATCAGCGGGAAAATGATAAAGAATACGAGTATAACCGTATCAGTGAAAGCTACACGCTCTATCTGGTCGACACGCAGAATATCGAAAAAGAAAGCGAGATGGAGACGGAGTTTCTGACGAACGGGATGCTTTATGCCGGCGCAGATTATTCAGTTGAGCTGATTCTTCCCGCAACGGTATCCAAAGGAAGGAACGTAAAAGCGGTCGTTCGTGTTTCCAAGCTTTCTTCCGAAAGCAAGAAGCTTACGTTCAAGTGTATTCTTCAAACTCCTGCATTTAATACACCCGAGGGTCAGCATGAGATTCTGGTGGATATCGACAATCTCTTTTTGAATAACGGTGAGACATATGATTTTGATTATTGGATGGAGACGCAGAACACACCTGCCATCGAATCCAATATTATCTTAAAGAGCGGCTCGGTTAAAGTTCTCCTCGATGGAAAGAACGAGACGGCGATCCCGGGATTTTCTATGAAGGTTTCTATGAGCGATACAAAACCGTATGACCTGATCGCGCGTGAGATCGGCCGAATGAGCCTTGAAATGAAGAATATCGGCGGCGCGAAGGATTATATTCGTCTTGCTGACTTAAAGCTTGTCCGGACTGAAAGCGCTTATTTGATCGAGGAAGTCAGGGATGTTGCTGTTAAGAAATACATTACTTCACCTGCACAGGATCGTCTCCACAATATTTACATGGATTTCTTCCGAAAGGATGTGGATCTGCTCAGTACGGCTTCCAAGACGGTTGCAGGGGATGTGAAGACGGGACTTTCAGAGAATTCATACGGCGGTCCCGAAGTAGCGACGGGTATTTTGGAGATCCCGCTCGGCGAAGCTGCCAAGAAAGGCGACATCCGTTATTCCGGCGAGATCATGCACGGACTCGGCAAAGGAAATGTATATGTCGAGATCGGCTATGAATATATTGCCGAGGATCCGCTTCTTGGAACCAATGCAAAAAGCACGATCTACGGTAATCCGGATCTGTTCAAGAAGGACCGCATCACAACGGTGGATGCGGAGACAGCGGTAAAGGTCTTGAATGATAAGGGTAGCTTCGTTGTAGCCGCGAAGCTGCTTCAGAATGTTGATTACCTGGTACTGACCTATCGCTGGGTTGCGATCAAATTCCCTGCAGGCAATGACCTTGAACTGACGGCAGATTTCAACGATAAGAGTATCTCGGCAGAGACGCCGACTGTTGTGCTCGGTACCAAAGAGAGTCATTTCTTTGGTGTGAAGTATCACAACATGGAAAGCTGCAGCATCGCATACGAGCTGACAGAGAGCGGAAGCGGTGAGATTACGGCTGACGGTGTATACACGGCACCCGCAAAAGAGGGTGTTTATGAGATCCGGATCTACTGTACGGATATGCCGATCGTTTGCACATATGCATATGCGATCGTCAAGAAAAAAGGTGTAGATGATGCGGAAATGGCGGATGCAAAGGAGTAGCACAACGTGATCTACGAATCAACCAAGATGCAGCTGAAACCGGTCAGCACGCTTCGTCAAAGCAAGATCAATGACATCGTGATCTGCCGTGATATGGCAGCCGGCGGTGCCAATCTATATACGGTTGCGGTCATTAAAGATCATGAAACGGCACGGAAATTTCTGAAGGTCTGTCAGGACTATCCTGAATGGACCGAGGAGATCACTACTTTTTCCGTGCAGGGAGAATTTGTGGTTGCTTTTCCCTACAAGACAGAGCGTAATCTGTTCTCGTTTTATATGGGAGATACCTATGATTTGACGACCTGTGAGGACATCTGTATCAATGTGATCCTAACCTGTATCGCAACCAGGATTCCGGCACCGATCCTTTATTTGATTCTTGAGCAGCGCAAGCTCAATCTGTCGAAAGATCATTCCGTGTATTTTGACTATGATCTGGATTTGTCGGACTTTGATGCCGAGAAGACGGAGCGGGATTGTACGGTGCAGTGCGCAAGTATTTTGCTTGAACTGCTGGCTCCGAAGGAGTCACAAAAAGCGATCAGTTATATTCTTCTTCAGAAGAAGATTGCCAAGCGAAGTTACCGGAAGTTTACGGAGCTTTATAAGGATATCCGTATCGCAGCGGCTCCTAAGAACAAGCAGTCGCTTATCCGGTCGGTCAGGTTTTTTTTCAAACGCAACAAAGATATTATTTTTCGTGTTCTATTTTGGATCTGCATGATCCTTCTTGTTTTGGTGCTGGTATCGCTTATATCCCAGCTGATTTTTGGTGATATACCTTTCTTGCGTATTTTTTTCAACAGTTTTGAAACGATCGGAACGGAATCACTGTTGCAGTGATGGAATACTGAATTTGGGGCGGAGTATATATGCGAAAAAGAATAATGATTATTCTGAGCCTGGTATGGCTCATCTTGTTAACATGTCTCTACGTCAGGAAAGAACTGCGGAGCAGTGTCGATAACTTTGGAATCCTGCACTCTTACTGTATGGACAAGGATCGGATCTATGTTCTGGAGCCCAGGTTTAGTGGCGGCTATATTTATGCGCTTGACGATTCCGGGACAGTTCTAGATCTCATCAAAACCGATTCCTTTTTCGAAAACGCTTCTTTTATCAAATTCACGTCCTATCAAGGGGATATTTATGCTCTGGCGCATACGCTGGGCGAAATCAGCGCAAGACCGGATGAGCCTCTTTACTATGTCGTTAAGATCGATGAAGATCTGCATCCGGTCTCTTACAGTGCGCCTATTTACATAGATCATATTTTGTCCGGTTCATCGATCACAGTCAATGAAAGCGGGATTTATCTGACCTTTATTGAGGCTTATAACTCGAAGAATGCGAGTGCTTATCGCATAGGGTTTGACAGCCTGATGGACTACGATGCTTTTTCCAAAGCAAGAGATGCTTTCCGGCAGCTTCCTGCAGATGAGCTCGAAAACGTCAAGCCGGATTATGTCACGCAGGTGGAAAAAGGACGCTTCTTTGTTGCGGCTTCCTACGACGGGAAAAATTTCCTTGCGCGCCTTGATAACGGGGAAAACAGTGAGCTGTTTAAGCCGGATCTTAGGATCGTCAACCTGTTCGATCACAAGCGTATGACACTTTCGCAGAGGATTCGTATCCACTCCGGCGGTTCCCATTTCTGGATCGTCGCATTCATAATCGGAGAGATTCTGATCTGTATTGTGCTGTACGCGCTGAGAAATAGAAATCGTTTGGTTTACATAACGGCGCTGATCGAGACGGTGCTGGCTTTGATCTGCTGTACCTGGGTTGTATCCGTTCATAATATCCGTACTTCTTCGCACATTGAAGAATATCAGGAATTTGCTTTGCTTGAGTTATCGAACCTCACTGCGCGAATTGGCGATTTTGAGGCGTACGAGTATGATGCGGAGGGATTCTTTGACTCTGATCAATATCATCTTCTTGCGGATACGTTTCACTCATTTGTCACGACCGGAGGCAATTACGACGTTTTCTTCAACGTTCTGATGGTTGATAAAGTGACCGGGACGGTCAAGACCAGCTTGACCGGACACACCGGGGATAACATCGGTCATCTGTATTCCCCGGATATTGTGACTGCGGTGCGGAAGATAGATGCAGAGCATTGTTGGGATAATGTCGATTTTGTTCTGGGTAACGAGAACTTTGGTGCACTTTGTGCGATCGACTTAAACAATCTGGATTCGAAATATGTCCTGGTTGCGATATCGAATCGCGGTTATCCGGATGAGGAAGAGCCGGATTTTCTGCGAAGAGAGATTACGCAGGCAATGATCATTTTTGTCATCGCAAGTATTCTTTGCGCTTTTATTTTGTGGAAGCAATCAACGGATCTTCGTGCGCTTGCCAAGGCGATGGAAGCGATGGCCAAGGGTGCGACGGAAGTGAACAAGCCCTTTGCTTTGGGTGAAGATACGGAAGACATGTGGAACTGCCTGACAGAGATCGGCAAGAACATCCGAAGGATCAACCGGACAAAATATCTGATGCTGGAAGCATATTATCGCTTTGCGCCTAAAAAGATCGAAAAAATACTGGGGCGCGATTCCATAACGGAAGTGGAGAGCGGAGAGTCGATCTCTATGAGCGGTACGGTGGCAATCATTTCCACGGATGAGCGGAAGGTCGGTGCCAAACCGGAGTTTGACCGTATGAATCAACTGGTTTCCATGGTCGGAAAATACCAGGATGAGCAAAAAGGAATCCTGATCGGCAATGACAATGAATTGTCGCAGATGAAGCTGCTTTTCTTCTCCGACAATCGGCATACACATGATTTCGGTGTGGACTTTATCAAAGAATTTGAAGAGAATTCTTCCGAAGAAGAGTTTCCGCTTTCGATCCTGCTTTGCTTTGCCGACTTTGCTTACGGCATTGCAGGGACGAATGCGCAGAGTACGCCGTATTTTGTCTCTGATGAAGCCAGACAGCTGGAGGATTACTGCGTATGGTTCCGCAAACTGGGGATCCGCCTTGTGATCACGGCGGATGTGAAGAACCGTGAATTTTATGATGATGCGGTTCGTTACATCGGATATGTGAGATTGCGCGGAACAGGCAAAGACATCAATCTGTTTGAAGTACTGGGCGCATATAAGGAGAAGGAACGTCGTACCAAGATTGATCTGAACGCGAAGTTCCAGAATGCGTTGCAGCTGTTCTATAAGAGAGATCTCTATCTGGCACGAAGTGCTTTTTCCGAGATCATCAAGGAAGATTGGACGGATGGCGTGGCAAAGTGGTATCTGTTTGAATGCGAACGCTATCTGAATGAAGAAAACGATGGCGAATTTACCGGAAGCCTTCATTTATAGAGTGGGATGAGGTAGGAGAGAAGCCTGATGGGTGGCACGAATATCTTTACGGTTCTGATAACGACAATTAAAGCAAAGGTCACGCCACTGGTTACCAAGTTCAAGTATTGGACCAGTTGGAGCTTCCTGAAAGCAAAGGTGATCTCCAAGATCCGTGATTTTTTCACGACGATCCTGGACATCAGACCCAAGCACAAGCGCGATTACTACGAGATCTTCGGCTGGATGGTCAGCAAGAAACTGGCGTTTGCGGCTGTGATCGTGATCGGCGTGTTCAGCCTTTACTATCTTTTCGGACTGCATCATATTTTGTCCGATGAAAACGGCGATACAAGAAGTGTCAAAACGTACAGCTATGATTCTTTTCTCCTGCGCTTTGCATCCGACAAGGTAAAGATCACGGGAGATTCCGGCTATCTGGCTTACGAGGGCTATGTAGACAGCGGTGCTGCAACAGGCGAGGGAACCCTGTATGGTCCTGCGGGCAATGTTGTATATCGGGGACTATTCGATAAAAGCATGTACAACGGGCACGGCTATTTCTATTATCCGGACGGGACGCTTTGCTATCAAGGGAACTTTAAAGACAATCTTTATGAGGGGGACGGCAAGCTTTACAGGGAAAATGGCAGTCTCGAATATGCGGGGCAATTTGCACTTGGCTTAAAAGAGGGCGAAGGAACGTTATACGATGTATCCAACAAACCGGTATACACAGGCAACTTTGTAAATGATTGTCTGCAGTACAGTGAACTGCTGGGCAAGATGACTACGGAAGCAGCGGAAAAGTACACCGGCAGACAGATCCTTTATTCGGAAGATGACTCCGTCGTGATCCGCTATTCGGATCTGGACATGCTGGTGACAGCCAAAAGGGACGGGGATTCCGTGGACGATGGCTATGAAATAGACGGTGTCTATGTGGTGAATGATTCCTTTAGGGATGGCTACCGGGACTGCGCCACGATCCGGGATCTGAAGCAGGTTTTTGGCAATCCTTCTTATGAAGGCAATTCCGTGATCACGCCGGCGGAGGCGCTACTGATCAATGAGCTGAATATCCAAAAAGACATTAAGATGCCTTCCGTTACTATGGATCTTACGCAGGATTTTACGGAAGCATATACCATAAACAGTGTAGACGACCAATACGAGATCTATTTGTATTCGTTCCAGCAGGACGGATTGGTTTACAACTTTATCTGTCGTGATAAGAATGAAGGATTCCTGTTCTACTTTATTGAGAAGGGCGAGGGAGGGAATTAATATTCCATGAGAAGAATCAACAGAATAACGGCCGGCCTGATCGCATGTGCGCTGGCAGTTTCTTCTCTGATGCTGTCTCCCGCCGAGCCGGTACTGGCCGCTTCCAATACAAAGCAGATCACGCTGTCATCTGCGATCGCAAGAGCGATCGAAAACAGTACTGCCATTGAAAAGATCGAGAGCCAGATCGCAAGCAAAAAAGCTGCC
This sequence comes from Lachnospiraceae bacterium, assembly GCA_024684675.1. GTDB lineage: Bacteria > Bacillota > Clostridia > Lachnospirales > Lachnospiraceae > VSOB01. Next base: position 4,991 of record JAIKWO010000064.1, on the reverse strand, counting down.
TATTCCAACGCGGTTAAGAAGCTGAATCTGAAAGAGAAAAACATGAAGACGTTTCGCTGGTCTCCGCTGCTGAATTTCCATTTTCCGGAGACTCCGAATGAATCGGAAGCATTTGATTTTGCCTTTAAGGCAGCTTCCATCCAGGTTGAGATCGACAAGCTGCAGCATAAGCTGACGGATGCGAAGATCGCGGAGCGGGAAAAGATCAATACGCTTTTTGTTGACATTTACGCCAAGGAGATCACGATCGAATTCAACAAAAAGCGACTGGATGTCGTCAATCGGGCGATCAGATCAACGAGAACAAAGGTGGCGTGGGGACGAGCAAATGAAGCGGATCTCAGGGCGATGGAGTCATCCGCAAACGCACTGACCTCCAAAATCTCATCCGACGAAAACATGCTTCTTGCAAAAAAGAAGAAGCTTTCCACGGCACTCGGATTTGATGTTACGACCGGATATACCTTTCAAAAGCCGACCGTGGAGGCGCAGGTCAAAAGAACGCAGCTTCCGGCGATTCGGACATATACGCTTGACCGTGATCAGACATACTATGAGGCCAGACTCTCTTCCGATACGGCACTCATGTCTCTTAAGACGAATTATAATCTGATGTCGTCCAAATACGGCGGAGAGATGTGGCCGATCAACAACTATGTATCCCTGGCGATCCTGGGGACGAAGATCAGTTCCAAGGACTTTAAAAAGAGTTATGACCAGTTTATTCAGTTGATCGATTCACACTGGCAGGGCAAAAAGAAGATCCTGCTCTTTATTAAGATCCCGCGCATCTGGATGAAAGGGGAGCTGGACGGATCGCGTTATATTGAAGATGATCCGTATGTTCTGTATCAGGATACGCTTGATTATCAGGATGCGCGCCTGGAAAAGGAAGCTACGCATGATGAGGTGGTTGAGGCCGTAAATGACGGGTTCGATAATTATATCAATATGCGCAATGCATATAAAGCTTCCATAGATGCGGTCAATACTGCAGAGCGGGATTTGAAATCTGCCCGGATCAAAAACATGCTTGGCCTGATGAAGTACGAAGAATACAAGTCAGAACTGGACACCTATGAAGAGGCGCAGGTATCGATGATCCAGTCTCTGACGGATTATACGGCACAGCTGTATGAATATGATCGCTTAACATGCGGTGCGATCTCTGCCATCCTGTATGGGAACGGTCTTGATATCGAAGCCGCGGAAGGCGGGCAGAGTTATGTAACAACCGAGTATGCGGAAGGCGCATACTATTTTATCAATTCGATCATTCAGGATACGGAGTATAAACTGACGATCAAGATTCCGGAAGATTTCCCGGTTGACATAACACACTTTGAGCTTTGGAGCGATGACAAACAGATCGGCACAAGGACGGCAAAGGATCAGGCAATCAGGCACCTGACGCTATCGAAGATGGGAGCTGAGACCGTAAAGATCAGGCTCTACAATGAGGACGAGTTTGTCTGTGACTGTGAGATCGATCCGGGTGAAACGATGGGGGCGCTGTTGATCCCGAGTAAATATGCGACGGATGAAGCGGACACTCCACTTGGCTCTTTTGCCGTTTCGACCAATTCGACGACCGGCTTCGTATCCATTACCTTTAAGCCGGTGTCCCGCTACAAGATTAAATATGTCCGTCTGAAAACAGCCGACGGAAAATATCTTGGAGCCGAGGAGTACCACGACGTTTCCGAGCCATTCACGTATCTGCCTCTTTTGCATACGCAGATCGGTGAACTGTCTGTTGAGTATTATGATGAATCAAAGAACCTGCTCTATAAGGGCTATTTTGATACTGCGAACTTTAAGCTGATGAGAGATCCGGAGGAAGAGACTTCTACATGAAGAAGAGAACAAAAACATTCATAGGAATACTTGCGATCGCTCTCTGCATTGCAGCAGCGGTTCTGGTCAAAAACTTGTCATCCGCCGCAGAGTTTGACACATCCAAGGCGATTACATTTGAAGAGTTTTCTTCGAAGAATGCGATCGATAATACGACACTGTTTATCGGTACCTATTTAATCTACATGGATTCCGTGACAGATGAGCTGTACACGATGGCGTCTGCGAGCGCTTCCGATTCCGGCCAGTTTAATACCTACTACAAATCCGAAATTGCCGGCGGCGCTTGGTTTGATATTTCGGATGCGGAAGGGATCAAGGATATTTCAGATTCGGCCACGCCGGTTCCTATCACGGAGTTGAATCCGCTTTGGATCACGTATGTGGTCGGCAAGGACGGTACCGTGCGGGATGCAAAATCCATGGCGATCACGAATCCGTTCAATGTTCCGGATCCTTACGATCTTTATAACCTGCCGCAGATGGAACCCATACGGAACCAGTATGATCTGCTTGTGCAGGATGAAGGAGCAAAAGGTGAATCCGATGATTACTATCGCACCGTCCTGCTCGAACTTTTGTCTTATCGATACAAGAGCAGTCGGACCGACGAATGCGATCAGAAGATCGATTCTTTGTTTGCACTGTATAATGCTTATCTGAATCAGGATAAAAAGGATGAGGCAGATATTGTTTTTGAACTGATGAGCCGCGTGGATGCCGTCAGAAGGGCAGAGGTTATGAACTGGATCATCGGCGCGGACGAAGATGCGCCGGGATTCGAGGGTGAGAGTGCGCTTGACAGTTATACCGCCCGGTTTACGACAGAAGCGTTCCGTAAGGAAATGTTTGCTGATGAGGATGAAGACGAAAAAATCCCCGAACTTGTGATCAAATCTGCCGTGAACGACGCCATGGGTGATGCGCGGTCGAGCTGCAATACGGCATACAATGAATACGTGTCCAAGCAACTGATCGACGGGGATACCGTACTCAAACATGCGGAATATCTCCTCAGCAGTCAGGCGATCGATCAGGCGTCCGGGGGTGTTTCCGGACAGATGGATCGTATCCTTTCCAAGCTCCGCTTCGTATATAACATTGAGTCCGGCGTGATCGAAGACATTGATGGTGAGCTGAATCTGATCGAGACGGAATTGCTTCCGGCCGCACAGCAGAATTACATCAGTGCACTCTCCATGGGAGAGCCCGGAGAATACAAAGCGGCTGTGAGCAGCAATTATGAAAGGGGCGTTCGTAATCAGATCCTGGAAGATCAAAAGACGCAGGTCAATCAGAAGCGTACCGATCTGCAGATGATGATCAGTTCCAAGACAGATCGTATGGATGCGAGGGATGCGCTCGAATTTACAAACGGCCGGATCGAACTGACGAACACCTGGCGCGGGAATATTCGCAACGACGCGTTTAAGAAAAAAGCAAGTGAGACGGTTGATGAGCACATCGAATGGCTGAAGCAGCATGCACAGTCCATTATCGATTCCGACTCATCGCTGAAATCCGAGCTTGATCTGTTAAAAGACAGAAAAGACGAGCTTCTTGAACTGAAGCAGGAAGCACTCGATGACAATGATCGAAACAAGGCTGCAAAGATCGATACGATGATAGCCGAAGTTGATAAGCAGATCGCTGCCAAGACTGCAGAACTTGAGGATGCTGTGGCAAACGGTGATGCGGCGGCGGATGTGACGCTTCGCGGGGCAGGAACGGAAAACGGTGCCAATGAGAAGCTGAAGCAAAAAGCCATAGAGGCGGCTAATAACGGCGACAGAGCCGGTGCGCTCGATGCGATCAATGCCCTTACCGAAAACGGAGCAGCGGATGCGCTCTCGCAGCTTGCGAATGCGCTGAAAGACGAAAACGCAGGTGCTGGCGACGGTGCAGGCGACGGTGCAGGCACAGGCGAAGGTGAAGGCGACGGCGCAGATGCGGGTGAAGGCGCGGACGGTGGCGACAGCCTGGCGAATGAGCTTGCGGCTTCTGCCGGCGAAGCAGTGGAGAAAGCGAAGGAAGTACAAAAGACGACAGGACTGGGAACCGGTACCGAGAAGCCGAGTGCGACATCGGGCATCGCGAGCCTGACCGGGAACACGCTGGATAGTATTCTTGCGGATATACTTGGCGGTTCGTTCGACAGTCTGGATGCAAAAGGCAAAGTGATCGCCGCAGCGGCCATGAACCGTGTCGGAAAGCTCGGCTCGGGCATAGCAGCACAGCTTGCCACGACCATGATCATGACATGCCGAAACGAAGGCAATCGGTATACATACGCTATATTTGAAGCGGACGCGGCACATACGTATTTTTCGGCAAAGGCACTCGGATATGCATCCGGTTACCGCTATTCATACAGCACATCCAAGCAGGAAGCAACCTTATCGTCGGGCGGAAAGGTATACCGCTTTAAAGTGAATTCCAATAAGGTCACGCTTTCCGGTGATGTGACCAAAGACATGAAATACAAGACCGGCTTCCAGAGTGATGCATACATTCCCGAAGACGATACGGCAGGATTCTTTGACTGCAAGGCGGAATACATCGAATCAACCAAGCTCGCTGCATGCCTGCCAAACAGGTGGAGCGCGAAAGCGGATGAAATTGTGGAGACCTGCAAGAAAGCTGCCCATGCGGAAGGAGTTGAGGAATAAATGGCAGATTATCCGATCATATCGGACGTCAGTTCCTATATTGTAAAAACGCTTAGAAGCAAGATGTGTCCGGAGCCGATCCCGTCTCCGAACAATATCGAGATCTCTTCACCGGCATCACAGGATGTGGACTATATCGTCGGTCTGTATCTGTATGACATTCGGGAAGAGAGCAATACCGCACAACCTCCTTTGATACAAAAAGGACGCGTGCAGCTGCAACAGCCGCCAAGACCATATGGTCTTTACTATATGGTATTTATCAACGGATCCGGCCAGATGGGCTTAAAGGATCCGGATATACAAAAGATCATCGGAAGAATCGCACAGATTGTCAATGACAACAACCAGGTTCTTCCGAACCAGCTGCAAACCTGGCTGGACACACAGGAGCCTCCGATTGTACTGTCTCAGGCGAAGATAAGTTTGGAGGAAAAGGTAAGGGTGTGGCAGGCGATCAACAAG
>JAIKWO010000039.1 GCA_024684675.1 Lachnospiraceae bacterium | reverse complement strand
AGATCGCAGAAGAATTCGTATTGCAGATCCTCGTTCGGTGTCCAGAAGAGCTTGTCATCCGGCATGACTACAGCTTTGTTAAAGCGCATGTCCTTTGATGGGAAAATGGCGTACATGCCGCGCCACGCATGCTCTTCCGGCTTTTCTGTCACGCGGTTATCCAGTACATAAACGGCTTTTCCTGCCGCCTCAAAAAGGGATGTGACCGACGTCTTGGTATCACCGATATATGCATCACACAGTGCGATCGTTGATTCAATATCCGGCGTCGTATCATAGATCCCCATGTTTTCATCCAGAAAGCGCGCTTTGATCCTGTCATACTCCGGCCGGTACTCGCTTCGCATACTGTCCAGTGTTGACTCAAACAGAGGATGCGGCCGCCAGAGAAGACACGCCGTATCAACCTGTTTGAAGGTATCAAACACGTATTCCATCTTTTTTAAGAAGGACTCGGTATCGTCCAGCATGCCGCCAAGAGACGTGTTATAGAAATACACCCGCTTTCCGGATAACTTCTCCTCCCAGTCTGCAGGAGGCACAGGCGGATTTTCACAAAGACGGATCACGCGGTCGAATTTCGGTGATCCCAAAGCAAGAAACTTTTCTCTCGGAACACGCTTGTCAAACTGCGCAATGATATCCTTGGACTGGACCACGATATGATCCACTACAAGATAAGACGGACAGAATGCCTGCCCCTCACTCATCGCACCCGCCGTCGCATAATACGGCACATACACAAGGCAATCCGTGAATTTCTTAAGATTATACGAATAGAAATTCGGGTGTACACTTGTCACATAATTGTATTCATCATACGGATTATGGATAAAAATCATATCCGGCCTGATCTTTTCAAAGTCGAATGCCTCATAAAATGTGATCGGCACATAATCCGGAAAATCCTTGTCTTCATAATGGATAAGGCCAAGCCCGCCATCCGGATTCTTCTCGTAATATGGGATCGGAATGACATATGCGTCACAATCAGGATCCTCATCCGCGGCCATCCAGATCGACTCAAGCGAATCCCACATGGATGCTTTGTATGGTAAAAATACTGCCACGCGCTTCGTAGGGAGTGCGCGGATCGCACTGCCGGCTTGAATGATGGACTTGCGTAGCCTTTTTTCAATGCTCCCGGCATTGATGGCATCACCTGCATTGATCTCCTCGTTGATCATAAAGACCAGCTCACAGTAGTCTTCCAGGCACTTTACAGCTTCTGTCCCCTCGCCTTCCGAAGCTTCCACGATATTTCCGATCGATACAGCTGCATCCTGGCACTCTCCCAGAAGTGCCGAATCCGTTCTGACATCCTTCTTTTCGATATATTTTCCAATCTCCGCATGTGCCTCTTCCAGCGTTCTTACAAGTTCCAGGCACTGCTCTTTGTTGTTTCTTCTCATACTCCCGCTCTCTCGATCTTACAGATATGCTTCCGGCTCATTTAAGAAAACGTCGGTCACGCCCTTATCTTCCAAAGCCTGCAGATTCATCTTCCCGCCGGTCGGCTTTTCAGGATAGAGATGCCCGCCAAACCAGGCGCGCACAGTGTACCCCGCAAGCTCATCTTTCGGAAGGTCGATCCCCCAGCCTGCAGGATGAAGCACGCCTGCGCCGCACCCGCCTTTCAGTTTATACAGGCAGTCTGAAACCCTTCCGTCCAGAATGCCGATCTCAACATGCGGATCAATACTTCTCATGACGGAAAGCGACCTTGCATGAAAACTCGAATAAACCACTTGCTGATGAAGCCCGTACCGCTCGACCAGCGCATGCACTTTTTCTTCCATACCGGGGTATGGATACACGCCGTTCTTCAGCTCGATGTTCAGTCGAAAGCCTTTCCGCATCGGTGCTTCGATCAGATCCAGCACTTCCGTCAGTGTCGGGATCCGCTCCGCTTCCGTTCTTCCCGAGTGAATGTGAAATGTCTTAAGTTCCGAAAGTGTATAGTCCCTGACGAATCCATAGCCGTCCGTCGTTCGATCGATCCGCTCATCATGGATCACAACGATCTCTCCATCCCGTGTCAGCTGCACATCCAGTTCAATACCGGTAAGACCTCTGTCAAAAAGTGCCGCCGCCTTTTCAAACGCAAGCAATGTATTCTCCGGATACAGCTGGCTGCATCCTCTGTGTGCCCATATCTTCATCTTCTATCTGCCTCCTCCAGCGGAAGTCTGCTTCCGATCATCTTCTCTCCCGGTCAAAAACTGTTCCATCTGCTCTGCCATCCAAATGCTACGCTCCTTGGACATGCTATTCGTCGCATCGCTCTTTCCATTCCTGATCAGATCCACAAACGCCGCAATCTCGTATCGCAGTCCGTCGCCCTCAAACGACTCATCATAATACATCGTCTTGGATTCGTCTTCAAAATGCACCTCGATCTTCCTCGTCTTCCACCACGGTGCATCCACTTTGATGAATCCCTTGGTTCCGCCGATCAGAAGCCGTCCTTCCGACTTGACACCGAGCCCGCACTCTGCTGAAGCCATACACTGCGCTCCGCTCAAAGACACCCTTGTAAAAAGGTCGATTCCCTTCTCGTCATAAACAGATGAAAAGACCGGTTGCGCCAATTCATCCGCTAAATCAAATATAGGGAGCATCACATAGCTCCCTAATTCCGTAAAACTTCCACCGTATTTGATATCTGTCAGTTCGCGTCTTTCCGCCTTCTCCAGCTTCGTAAAGCAGCTGTCGATATATCTGATCTCTCCGATCATACCGCTTCTCGCAAGTTCAAGTACCTTGCGATAGCCGGGGCAGTATGCCGTCTTGATGCCTTCCATCAGCACAAGACCTTTTTCCTTTGCATAAGAAAAGCACGCCTCAGCGTCTGCACGTTTTAAGGCCAGCGGCTTTTCGCAAAGAACATGCTTATTTCTGTCCAAAGACTTCTGTATATAGTCCGCATGCGTCTCATGCGGCGATGCGATATACACGGCATCGACAAGATCCCAAAACGCATCAGGGTCATCCGTTCCGAGGACCTCCTTCTCCCGGCACACAGCCTGCACAAATCGCTCCGCGCTCCCTTTGTGCGGATTATACACCGCCGTAACCGTAAGGCCTTCTACGCACAAAGCCTCCGGGACAAATCGCTTCGCAATTCTCCCCGTTCCGATGATTCCCAGTCTGATCACAGTTTGTCCTGGTATTCCTTTCGCTTCTTCATAAACTTCTCCACGACATGCGCCATGGCGATAGACTCTCCCGCCGTCAGTTTATAGTCATTGCCGCCCGTTCCGTTAATCTTGGATACAAACTCGGCGATCTCATAACGTAGACCGTCTTCGCCACTGAAAGCAGTCTCATAATGATCGATCTTGTTCGGATCCTCGTATCTAACGTCAAACTCTCTTGTAAGCCACCATGGCGACTTTGCAAGGATATATCCCTGCGTACCGGAAATGACAAGCTGCCCCTCCGACTTAACACCCGCACCGGACTCCGCCGTTGCAAGCTTATTATCATAATAAAAATGCACCTTGGTAAAGATGTCGATCCCATCCTTCCCGTAGATGCTCTCAATTTCCACTTTTTTATAATCTTTTCCAAACAGTTTAAAGATCGGCAGCATCGTATAGCTGCTGTATTCCAGAAATGCACCGCTGTACTTGGCATCGGTCATCTCTCTCGATCCCGGTGTGCCGATTCTCGTAAAGCATGCGTTGACATCGCAGATCTCGCCGATCACGCCGCTTTTTGCCACTGACAAAAGCTGCGAAAAGCCCGGAATATACGCTGTCCGGATGCCTTCCATCAGCGTCACTTTGTTCTTCTTGGCAAGTTCATAAAGCTCCACCGCTTCCGCATACGTGAAGGTCATGGGCTTTTCGCAAAGAACATGCTTCCCTGCGACGAGCGCTTTGCGAACGTAATCACTGTGCGTCTCATTCGGCGACGCCACATACACCGCATCCGTCTCGGAGAGAAACGCATCAAAATCATCCGTATAAACATGAACCTGAAACAGCTCTCCGAAAGCCTTGGCACTCTCCGCCTCCGGGTTATACGCATTCACAACTTCAATACCGGAAACAAAACTCGTCTCTTTAAAAAATCGCGGTGCGATACGACCTGTTCCAATGATTCCGATTCGCACGATCTTATGACGGTCTTCACGGAGTGCTGTAGAAGAGATCCCGGCAGTTCTCGGCAGATAGATCACTTCGCAGTACTGCTTTAAGTAATCAAACCGGCCTTCCCAATCACTTCCGAGAGTAAACACATCGATACCGTAGCGCTGTATATCCTCGATCTTCTGCCCCTCATGATCCTCGACAATGATCTCGTCGGCAAATCCCGTCTTCTTAACATTTTCAATTCTGGTTATAAGCGAATCTGCCAGATTCAGCTTACCGCGCATCTGATCAAAATGCTCCGTCGTGACCCCGACTGTCAGATGGTCACCCAATGATTTCGCTCTCTTCAATAATTGATAATGGCCCTCATGAAACAGATCAAAAGAGCCATACGTGATCACTTTCTTCATTTTTTTACCACATTGTCTGCCAGAACGGATATCGGCAGTTTCCTTCCAAAGAGTTCCATTTCGACAACCAGTGTTCTTTTCAGGGGATCCACGCGAAGAACACACATTTCATTCTCTTCGTACATCCCGTTGATTCCGCGAACAATATCACCTTCGCGGAATCCGATATCATAGCTTTGCTGTGGTATAACACCCGTCTTACCGTTTTCAACCTGTTCCTGTATCCAGGCGTTTTCGGGATCACCGTCGATCCACAGGCCAAAACAGATCTTGCGCTGTTTTCCGAAGATCTCCTTCTCGACGATCGCGCGCCTGTGCTGGATATCAAGATGTGTGACATTGCCCGCATAGGATGCAAGCGGTCCGATCACGCGATCGATCCTGCCCCTCACAAGGTGCAGATAACTCAAGCGGAGCATGCCTCCGTCCAGAAGCTCATTCACAAAAGAAACATCGTCATCCGTGATCGGAATAAAAACGACCCCTTCATCAGCTTCTTGGGTCCCGAGTATTCGTGTAAATTCGGGAACCAATTTCAGTGCTCCCGACACTGCTCCCGGATCATCCGTCTCAACAAGAATGTATCCCGGAAACATGCGTCTGATAACGATCTTATAGGAGGTTGCGTTTCTTCTTACCTGCTCAAAAAGCGGGACGATGCACTTCACGTCTCCGATCTGCTTTTGCAAGCCGTCGATCAGTGTCACCACCCGTGACTCTTCACCTGTTTTGGTCTGGATCACATACCACACAGAGCGCACCCTCCAAATAGCATGGCTTCGCCAACCGCATCTTGAAATATGCGGCGGCGTTACCGTATGTCCACACGATCCGTACCCTCATCATGGACGCAAGATACTGTGTCGTGCTTCCTGTTTCGATACAAATTCTTACTATTTCAGTTTACCCAAATACTGTGTGGATTTCAAGTCGCGCCTAGTCAAATAACCATCCGAACAACCGCATAAAAAGTGCCTTTATACGATCCCAAACGGTCTCTTCTTTGCTACCGCCTTCGATATCGATCACTGCATCGATCGAGTCGTCTACGCGGATCTCTTCCGTACGGAGAATGATCTGCATACTGGTCGGTGTCGGGTTCTTCGTCGATGTAAAGGACGGAAAGTCCAGACTTGTATCGATGTTCAGAATGTTCGTCTCGTCTTCAATCTCATCAATCTCATCCTCGATCGCATTCTTCATTGTATCCTTCGCGCTGCGGAACGTCTCCGTGCCGTTCGTGATCCCGATCGCACCGTCGAGCACGCCGATCATACCGGTCAAGGAGCTGTCGATCGCTTTGTCGAGACTTTTCTCTGTTGCATCCATTAGCTCACGAATGCTGCGAAGCGAAGTCTGCGTCGCATAGATCGTCATGTTGGTATGATCGAGCAGCAACTGGAGTTCATCGATCAACGTCATCATGTGCTCCTTATAATCCTGCGTCATGTGACCGCCAAGTGCATTTGTTTCAGTGATCAGTTCTTTTGTCTTGTTTGAAACATTTCCGAGTTCATGGATCAGCGCCTCGGATTCCTTGATGCCCGGAATACTGGACTTGGAGATCTTGCTGAAGGTTGCAGCCATATTGGCAAGAATGGCGCCGGCCGCTTTTTCAGAATAAGAAGCTCCGGTTCCATTGATTATGTCAAGTGCATCATTTATTGCCTCCAGATCACTGTCCTTTACATTATCTTTCATGACATGCCTGATATCATCGAGCGCATCCTCCAGATCCTTGCTTGCATCTTCCATGTCATCCATGTATTCATGAAGATCATAAACGCTGTGTCGGATCTCATCGAGCTGATCCATCGCGCTGTTGAAATCTTCCTTCTCAACAGCGGTCTGCGCTGACAGAAGTGTCAGTGTATTTTGGATGCCGTCAAGCGAATTGATCGCCGCGTCCGCATCATCCGCTACCTTATCACGTCTCTCATCGAAAATCTTCTTGGCATCCTTGGCCGCACGCAGACCTTCCTGCGTGATCTCCAGACTGCTCTTCATGCCAAGCATGTTATCGAAGATGATGTTCGCACTGTCACTCATGCCATCGAGCGAATCGCGCACTTTATCCTTCACTTCGCGGATATCGGAGATACGATCCAGCGAGGATAACGTCGCCGGCATCATCATCATGAGCATACCGATGTTCTCGTAATTGTTGGTACCGATATCAACGCGGAAACTGCCCTCTTCGCCGGGAAGTGCCATGAAGAGGATCGCTTTCTTCGTACCGATCGTCTGAATTTCCGCACCGGGCGCATCAAGCGAATAGTTATCGCTGTCCTGATCCACATAGCTTCCGACAAGCAGGATCATATTGTTGCGCAGATATTCCGGCGCTTTCTTATTGGGCTTAACATCAATGATCGTGGTGACCATGCCGGATGCGCCTGCAAGATCCTGCGCCTTACGCTCTTTTCCGTTCAGTCTGTAGCTGACGTCAAACGTCCAGGGAAGCTCTGTTTTTGCAGGATCGACTTTCCCGCTGAAATAGAAGAGCTGATCTGTCTCATTGGAAAGATCCCAGGTCACCTTGTCGCCCTCGATCACAGGCTTCGCGAGGTTCGTCATGTTTTCGACCGCAGTA
>JAIKWO010000197.1 GCA_024684675.1 Lachnospiraceae bacterium | reverse complement strand
GCAGAACAGGCTTTATTTTCACTTAAATATCCTGGCGCTCCTTTTGTACACCTGCGGATCGTTCATTCCGGAAGTATCGCGCATCGGGTATTACCTGACAGCCGGGCATATTTTTCTCATTCCGAGTATTGTAAAGCGGATCCCTCATCCGCTTCTGAAAAAAGGTGCGACCATCCTGACAGCGGCCGCAGCTGCGCTTTACTTTGCAATGTACCTTGTGAAGGCGCAGGATCTTCTGGTTCGCGTCGTTCCGTATCATACATGGATCTTTCCGGGAGAGGTGTAACGTGATCCGATTCAGCATCATCGTGGTCTGCTTGAATGCAGGCGAAGAACTTCATAAGACGATCGGAAGCGTACTGGAGCAGACGTTTGAGGACTATGAGATCATCGTGAAGGATGGCGGCTCGAGCGACGGATCGGTCGAGAACATCGCAGAGAATGAGAAGATCCGCGTGATCAGAAAGCCGGATACAAGCCTGTACGATGCGATGAACCAGGCGATCGACGAGGCAAATGGCGAGTATCTTCTCTTTTTAAACTGCGGGGACTATCTTTATGATCGCAATGTTCTGATGAATGTGAGCGCGTGCCTTCCGTCCGATGCAACAAGGAGCGTAAAGATTGCATACGGCAACATCTACAACAGGACCGTGGGATCTGCGATCATGTCCAATCCCAGAATCGATGCGTTTGCATGCTACCGAAATATCCCGTGCCATCAGGCATGTTTTTATGAAAATAAGCTCATGAAGAGCAGGCGATACGATCCGGAGTATCGCGTACGTGCGGATTATGACCATTTTCTCGGATGCTTCTTTGAGGAGGGGATCAGACCACTCTATCTGCCGCTTTTTATCGCATCGTACGAGGGCGGTGGTTTTTCCGAGACAGAAGCGAATATCCGCCGTTCCAAAGAAGAACATAAGGAGATCACGGCGCGGTATATGTCGCGCCTGCAGATTGCTTGGTATAAGTTTCTACTGATCCTGACACTTGCGCCCCTTCGGACCAAGATCGCGCAGGATCCGAAGCTTTCCGGCACATACAATGCGCTGAAATCAAAGCTTTACAGACATCGGGGGTAGTGGATGAAGGTACTTTGGCTGTGTAATATCATGCTGCCGGTCATCGCGCAGTCGCTTGGACTTCCCGCCAGCAACAAGGAGGGGTGGCTGTCCGGGATCGCCGGCAAGATGGTTCGGTCGGCAGGTGAGCCGGGCGCACCGGATCTGTCGATCTGTTTTCCGATCGATCCGCATATGGCGAAGGCTCTGCAGAGCAGGCAGCTTCCGTCTTTTGCGGCATATGCGAATGGACTACTTGTGGGCAAAGCGTGCGGGCTTCGGTTCTACGGCTTTGAAGAGAATACACTCATGCCGGAAGTATACGACGCAAGAGTGGAGGATTATTTAAAACGGATCATTTCGGATGTGGAGCCGGATGTGGTACACTGCTTCGGAACGGAGTATCCGCATACACTGGCGATGACGCGCGCTTTTAACCGTCCGAAGCGGACACTCATCGGCATTCAGGGTCTTTGCAGCGTCTATGCGGACGAGTTTATGGCAGATCTGCCGCTCAACGTGCAGTGGCGCATGACGCCGCGGGATTTTATCCGTCATGACAGTTTGCGGCAGCAACAGAAAAAATACAGAAAGCGTGGCGCTTACGAGATTGAAGCGCTTCAAAATGCGGGCCACGTGACGGGACGGACTGATTGGGATCGCCACTGGACGCATGTTTATAATCCGAATGCGGAATATCACTTTATGAATGAGACGCTTCGGTCCAATTTCTACGGACATGAAGCAAAATGGGCATACGGCGATACGAACCCGTACAGCATTTTTGTCAGTCAGGGGAACTACCCGATCAAGGGGCTCCACTATCTGTTGTGGGCGCTTCCGAAGATTCTGGAACAGTATCCGGATACACATGTGTACGTGGCGGGTGACCGTGTCACAAGGAATGATACGTTTGTTGATTTTGTGAAACTGTCCGGCTATGGCCTTTACTTAAAGCAGCTTCTGATCACAAAGCGGATGCGTCATGCGGTGACGTTCCTTGGAAGGCTCACTGCGGAAGAGATGCGGCAGCAGTTTTTAAGCTGTCATGTTTTCGTTTCTCCATCTTCGATCGAGAATTCGCCGAATTCAGTCGGAGAAGCGATGCTGCTTGGCGTCCCGGTCATCAGTTCGGATGTGGGCGGTGTCCACAATATGTTGAAGGACGGCGAAGAAGGATGGCTGTACCCGAAGGCGGATACGGACGCGCTCGCAGAGCGTATCCTTTATGTGTTTGATTCTGCGAACCGGGCTAAGGTGCTTGCAACAGGCGTGCGCGCATCCGTTCACGCGGGCAAGACGCATGATCCGAAAACGAATTACGATCGCCTCCTGGAGATCTATCGCGAGATCGCAGGCGAAAAAGAGACAACGGTATGAAACTGACTTTTGTATCGAATTACATCAATCATCACCAGATCCCCGTATCGAATGCGCTTCATGCAGCGCTCGGGGATGGCTATACATTCGTGCAGACGGAGCCGATGGAAGAGGAACGGCGGGCGATGGGCTGGAACGCTGAAGTCTCGGCGCTTCCGTATCTGAAATATGCCTATGAATCACCGGAAGAGTGCCGGCGCCTGATCATGGACAGCGATATCGTTGTCTTTGGCGGCACGGAAGAGGAGCGCTTCATCGATGAGCGTCTGCAGGCGGGCAAGATCACGATCCGCTACAGCGAACGGCTCTACCGCGAAGGGCAGTGGAAGGCGATCTCGCCACGCGGCCTTCTGAAAAAATATCACGACCACACACGCTATCGGAAAGCGCCCGTGTATCTTCTTTGCGCAGGGGC
>JAIKWO010000162.1 GCA_024684675.1 Lachnospiraceae bacterium | reverse complement strand
TTATCCCTTTCATTTTCATTCTCCTTTGTCGGGATCTGTCATTTTCTTGCCTGTTTTTAGTTTAACATGCACAAAAATAAGGGTAAACGCACAAAAAGACTGTTTATTTTCCACAAGATGTGGAAGATATGGCAACTTTTTGACTTTTTTAATGTTTTTAATTAAGTAGGGTTTCATTAAAAGATTTTTTTGATTCCGAACTATTTGCGGATCTTGAGCAAGAAATAAAATGAATCAAAAGAATTTTACATTTCAGATGTGTCAGTAACAAAGGGAAAGCGGACGATCAGATCCTTATCCATTTCCATCATGTTAAGGAGGCGGCTGGCGGCTCCGGACGGCTGATTTGTTCCGGTCTCCCACGCCTCCACTGTTTTTACGGAAACACCCATGTATCCGGCAAAAACGCCTTGCGACATTCCCGTCGAATGCCTAATCTGCTTCACTTCTTCGGCGCTATACGTCTTCACCGGCGCAATCGTCACCGTGTTTCGTTTCAGCAAAGGTTTTCTGCTTTTTGCATCTGCGACAGCCTCCGTCAGGCCTGCCATAATGCTGTCAAACGCTCTGTTTTTGCTCATACTATCAACCTCCTACACTCCTCTTTAATTCATCAACAACCTTCTTAATCTGATTTCGCTCTTGAAAAGAAAGATTCGCTTTTTCCTTTTTTCCAAAAACAGTGATGAGATAAACCGTCTCGGCAGTTGGAATATCGATAAAACAGACTCTCGCTCCTCCACTCTTGCCGCTATTTTCATACGCGGCCCGCGCCTTTTGGAGTCCTCCTGTTCCACGCATTATGGGATAGTGATCGGGATTCTCCATAATATCAGTCTCTATCCTTCTAAGATCATCATCAACAAATCCCAGTTCATCCCACTTGCGAGAAAACTCATGTGTCTGAATAAAAGTTCTGATCATCTACTCTCCTTTATTATATGTACTATTCAATAGGGTGTCAATGTGCAAAAATGAAATATACCCTGACTTCTGTTCAATTTAACCAATCCGGAAATTCGGACGAGTCGTCCGTAGATCAAGAAATGCGTATAGAAAACGCATTCAGATAGTAGCACGATTCACCGAAAACGAAAAGTGAAAAAAGGATAAAATCATAGTGCGGCTATGAGAAAAATCATGTAAAATCAAGTAGGAAAACACGATCGAAAGGCAGTACCCGAAATGGAAATCAGATTATGCAAAAGCGCCGATATTCAGGCTGCAGGCGCCTTTTATGACAGAGTTGTCATGTGGCTTGACGAGCATGTCAACTACCCCAAATGGACCTATGGTGTCTATCCTTCCGTTGACTTTGTGAGAAAAGTGACAGCGCTTCAGACACTCTATATCTGCTTAGAGCATGACAAGATTGTCGGTGCATTTGTGATCAACAACGACCCGCAGGGATGCTACCAAAAAGGCGACTGGACACGCGAGATCGCAGAAGGCAATTACCTTGTTATCCACTCTCTTGCAATCGCGCCCGAAATGCAGGGCCGGGGCCTGGGAAGCAAAGTTGTTGTATTTTGTATCGAAGAAGCAAAGCAGCATGGCTATCCGGCGATCCGTCTGGATGTCGTACCGGATAATGAACCCGCCAAGAAGCTTTATGAAAAGAACGGCTTCACCTTCTGCGGCGACTATGACCTCGATAGAGGGATTCCGGAGATTCCGATCTTTAGCCTGTATGAATTAAACCTCTATTTCTTTCATGATGAAAACAGGCGCCTCTTGGCGCCTGTCACTTAGTTTAATTCCTTTTTTCCCCCATCACCATTCTCGTTGCTTCCTTCAATGCATCTTCCTCAGAAAGGGATGCGTCCTTGGACATTAAGCATAATGCTACATTCTGAACTGACATCCGATAGCCATCTTGTTCGCCTTCAAGACGTCCTTTCTCTAAGCCTTGCTTGAGTCCTTCAGCACGTCCTTCAGCAAGCCCTATTTCTCGGCCTTCAGCAAGCCCTTCTTCCCAAGCTTCTTCTTTTAGCATATTCATTGTTTCGGCTTCATTGTACTCAGTTAAACAACTCATTTCGACCTCCGCTCTGTTCTCCAGTAGAAACTCTTTGATTGAGAACGTATCCGGCATATCAGTCAACGCCTTACTGATTGCTTCACTTTTTTCTTCATCGTTATTTGAGGACCTGCATCCCACCCTGATCTGCTCAACAAACCATGCATATTCATATAATGGCTTGCAGGCATCAAGAAGTTCCTTGTTGTGTCCATAATTGATGTTGATCATTCGAACACGGGCCGTTACATCCGCATCGTCCCTGCTTTCCTCTGGGAAAAGATCACTCAAATACAAGCACTCCTCATCCGCCGTGTCCTTCAGGCCGTTGTAGAACACAACAAACTTAGGGACGGGAAGTTCGATCCTTTTTGTCCCGTACATATTACAATTATACTTTTTAATATGCTTTTCAAAAAGCTTTCCTAAATAGATCAGTTGCCGCGCCGGCATATTCGGATTATACGTGCTCTGGTGTTCATACAGGTTTATTGCGGTATGAAGCAAGAATGACACATCATTCTTCATCCCCATATACACGGCATTTTCCAATGTGTTGATCTCAATGTCATCCGGATTCGTATAATTCGAATGATTGACGGCATTATATAATGCCAGTGTCCATTTCTTGTTTTTCTCGTTCCCGAAAATAAAGGAAAAGAGTCTGTCCTTGTATTTCGGGTTTGTTTTGGTATCTGCCATACCATTCCTCCTTCATTATAAGTGTGATAATAGTAAGTTGCAATAAAAGGAAACCGGCAGGATCACCCCCCTCATAGAATAAAACTTAGATATTTTGAAAATGGAAAAATCGGACGAAATGTCCAAGAATTTCGATGCGCGAAGAAACGCGCATTCAGATCATATCATTATTTTGACATTTTGAAAAGCAGAGAATAGGCGCAAGATCCGTTTTGCTACTATCTCCGATGCGTGCCGCAGCACTTAATAAGCGAGTGCTCCGGGGCAGGCTTTCGAGGACATGTTTGAGCGAAGCGAGTTCCGCAGAAAGACTGTGTCCTGAGGAGTGCTTGCGAATTTAGTGCGGAAAGGAAGCAGCGGAATAGTTCAAAACGGATCGAGCGCCCATTTATATCTACAAATAAAAAAGACCTGCCACTTTCAAGTGACAGGCCATTACATTTAGAATCCACCACCCAGATTCTGCAGCGTATCGATCACGACTGTGCAGTCAGGCTTCACATGTTTCATCACTTCGATCATCTGGTTCTCGGGGATTGCGACACAGCCGCCGGTATACGGCTTATACGGCCCCATGCAGTGCAGGAAGATCGCTGAACCTTTGCCGGGCGTTCCCGCTTCATTGTAGCTGATATTCAGGCAATATTGGTATTGTCTCGTGTAGTCAATGATGTGTTCGCTGTCCTCTTTTTTCAGATTCGGAATATCCTTGATGTTCACAAGCTTATTGTATTGCATGCCGTCCCTCGCATCGCCGGACCAGTAAATATCGTTATTCACCTGCAGATACGGCATCTTGCATCCGGGATCGGGCGCGATGCCAAATGCATCCGTAAAATGATAGGTGCCGATGGGCGTCTTCGCATCGCCCTCTTTGAACTTGCCAAGTCCGTTCCTTCCGATATACCCGGGCGTTGTCATGACCATGCGCCATTTCCCGTCGGCGCCTTTCTCATGCATGGATACCCATGCGGTCGTTCCTTCATAGACCGCAACGACTACCAACTGGTCACTCTTCTTTGCCTGCGGAAGCTTTGTGATCCAGGCAGGAGAAGCGCCAAGCATTGTCTCTGTTGCAGCACTCGCTGACGGAGCCGTCTGCACTGTCCCGGTGCTGCCGCCCTTTACAAACTTTGTGCTGACCGGGAACGTAAAATAGGTATCTTTAAACGGCTCATTTGCAAGCGTAAAATGCCACCACTCTTCGGCAAGCGGCTTAAAACCGTGACGAAGCATCACATCACGAAGCAGCATTCTGCTTGCATACTGTTCCTTTGTTATGTTCTTATAATCCGGGTGGCTGAGCTCACCAAAGTAATCAAACGTGCCGCCCATATCCACTTCGCGCTCTGTTTTCATGTCAAAAAGCGTCAGATCCACGGTGCTGCCACGGCTGTGCCCCGAATGTTCCGCGATGTAACCAAGCGGGAAGAGCACGGATTTATCAAGTTCCGGATAGAAGTACGCTTTCATCCGCGTATCGTTTACATCCAGCGCCCAGTTCATAAAGTTCGTCACCGCGCGCTGCGGACGGTACGCATCGAAAATCTTAAGGCGATATCCCTTGGAGACAAGCTCGTCGCTCGCGCCCTTCAGCGCCGCGGCCGCTTCTTTGGTCAGCAGAGCCACCGGCTCTTCATAGCCGTCGATCCTGTCGCCGACAAAATTATAGGTGGAATAGTAACGGATCTCCTGGATCGCATCGGGAACCGCATCACTCAAAAGCACAAAGTCGGATGCATCCCCGGAAAGCTTTACGGAATCCGTCTTCGCCTGCACATCTGTTTTTACGCCGCAAGACACGGCCAATGAGAAAACAGTGAGAAGGGCAAGGGTTTTGATTCGCTTTACTTGCTTCGTCATTTTTCTCCTCCTTCCTTATAAAAAAAATTATACTACTTTCTCCATCCATAGCAACTCAGCGCACAAAAAAGAGCAGCCACAGCCGCCCTTTTTCTATCTTGATCAGTTCATTGCATCCTTCATACTCTTCACATATTCACCCACATATTTCGGTGCTTCCGTTCCGTATTTTTCCAGGATCTTAATGATCGCAGATCCAACGATCACTCCATCCGCCACTTTTGAAAACTTCTCGGCCTGCTCGGGCGTCGAGATACCGAATCCAATCGCGCAAGGAACAGATGTATTCTGCCTGATCACCTTTACGATCGAATTTAGATCCGTATCGATCTTACTTCTTGTGCCGGTCACGCCGAGGCTCGATACCACATAGATAAAACCTGTCGCCTCCTTCGCGATCATCGCGATGCGATTTGCAGACGTGGGCGCGATCAGCGAAATCAGATCGATGTCATATTTTTTACAAAGGTCATCAAACTCGCCCTTTTCTTCAAACGGAAGATCCGGCAGGATCAGCCCGTCCATGCCGACCTCGTAGCACTTTCCAATAAAGCTTTCAGCCCCGTAAGAGAAAACTACGTTGGCATATGTCATGAATACCATCGGGATCTTCACAGTCTTCCTGATCTCCGTAACCAATTCAAATACGCGATCCGTCGTCACGCCGCCATTTAGCGCGCGCAGATTGGCGCCCTGGATGACAGGTCCTTCCGCCG
Source organism: Lachnospiraceae bacterium (assembly GCA_024684675.1). Taxonomy (GTDB): domain Bacteria; phylum Bacillota; class Clostridia; order Lachnospirales; family Lachnospiraceae; genus VSOB01. The sequence continues at coordinate 327 of JAIKWO010000162.1, read as the reverse complement.
TCGGATCGGAGAACGGAATGCCGAGTTCGATGAGGTCGGCACCGTTTCGCTCTGCTTCTATGACCGCCTGCTTCGTTGTCTCAAGGTCCGGATCTCCGCATGTGACAAAAGCGATAAATGCCTTGCCGCCCCCAAATGCATTTTGGATCTTACTCATGGATATCCTCCCCTCTGTAGCGCGCGATTGCAGCGCAGTCCTTATCTCCTCTTCCGGAGATGGTGATCACGATGATCTGATCCGCCGACATCTTCGGTGCGATCTTCATGGCATGCGCGAGCGCATGCGAAGACTCGATCGCCGGGATGATCCCCTCTGTCTTTGATAAG
>JAIKWO010000122.1 GCA_024684675.1 Lachnospiraceae bacterium | reverse complement strand
ACACGAATCCTTTTTTCTGTCATAACATGATCCTCTGCATAGAATAGAATATTTGTCTCAAAAGACATATAAAAAATTATATCATAAAATAACACGCGTAAACAGAAAAAAAGCCCGATTTCACACAAATTGTGTGAAATCAGGCTTTACGCATTCATTAAACAGGATATGCACCGTTTTTAGAGTCTGCAACAGTAACATCCACTTTTTCCTGCTGTGCCTGACGGTACTTAAAGAAGTCCGTAGCAACCTGCGGGAACAGAGCATAGGAAAGAACGTCCTCGTCCTGCTGTTTATACTGTTTCATCTCTGCTTCAAGTGTCGGAAGTTCGGGCTCTGTATGGCCTGTTGCCTCCGCAGAACGTGCGGTGGAACGAGGCTCACCCGGAATAACCTTGTCGATCACTTCCTGGCTCATCGGTTTAACGGTCTGGCCGTAATTACCGCGAAGCAGGTCTTTAAACTCGCCGGTAGCCATCTTATATCTCTCACCCATCAGGACATTAAAGATAGCCTGTGTACCAACGATCTGGGAAGAAGGAGTAACAAGAGGCGGCTCACCGCAGTCTTTACGAACTCTCGGAATCTCCTCCAGAACATCCTGGTATCTGTCTTCCGCATTCTGCTCTTTCAGCTGGCTAACCATGTTGGAAAGCATACCGCCGGGTACCTGATACTGAAGAGTCTTGATATTAACGCCAAGAACTTTGGTGGACATCAGACCGCTTTCAATACACTCTTCTCTGTAAGGTCTGAAGTAGTCAGCAATCTCAACCAGCTTATTGATGTCAAGACCGGTATCATACTCCGTACCTTTGAATGTCTCAACCATAACTTCAGTCGCCGGCTGCGATGTACCGAGTGCAAACGGAGAGATCGCACAGTCAATGATATCTACACCTGCTTCTACAGCCTTTAAATAGGTCATGGAAGCCACGCCGGAAGTATAGTGCGTATGAAGCTGAACAGGAACTTTTGTGCTCTCTTTCAGGGTCTTAACAAGCTCTGCAGCCTTATAAGGTGTCAGCAGACCTGCCATATCCTTGATGCAGAGAGAATCAGCACCCATTTCTTCGATCTTCTTTGCTGTGTCAGCCCAATACTCAAGTGTATAAGCATCACCAAGAGTATAAGAAAGTGCGATCTGAGATTCACCGCGACCTTCCTGCGCCTTGATCTTATTGGTTGCATCAACTGCAGCCTGAAGGTTACGGATATCATTCAGGCAGTCGAAAATACGGATCACATCGATGCCGTTAGCGATCGACTTTTCAACGAACGCATAAACAACATCATCCGCATAAGGTCTGTAACCGAGGATGTTCTGTCCTCTGAAGAGCATCTGAAGCTTTGTATTCTTAAAGCCATCTCTTAACTTGCGAAGACGTTCCCACGGATCTTCCTTCAGGAAACGCAGGGAAGCATCAAATGTAGCACCGCCCCAGCATTCTACCGCATGATAACCAACTTTATCCATTTTATCGATGATCGGGAGCATTACCTCTGTAGGCATTCTCGTCGCGATCAGAGACTGATGCGCATCACGTAAAACGGTTTCCATAATTTTAACCGGTTTCTTTTCAGCCATTTTGCCAATTCCTCCTAATTAGTCTTTAGAAAATTCCGAATACAGCCATGAAAGTACCTGCCGCAACAGCTGTACCGATTACACCTGCAACGTTCGGGCCCATCGCATGCATCAAAAGGAAGTTGGTCGGATCTGCTTCCGCACCGACTTTCTGAGATACACGAGCTGCCATAGGTACTGCGGATACGCCTGCGGAACCGATCAAAGGATTGATCTTGCCACCGGAAAGCTTACTCATGATCTTTCCGAGGATAACGCCGGCTGCCGTACCGAATGCGAAAGCTAGAAGACCGAGAATGACGATCTTGATCGTCGCCATATTCAGGAAAGCTTCCGCACTGGTTGTAGCACCTACTGACGTACCGAGCAGAATAACAACGATATACATAAGAGCGTTGGATGCCGTGTCTGTCAACTGTCTTACAACGCCGCACTCTCTGAAGAGGTTACCAAGCATCAGCATACCGACAAGGGGCGCTGTTGTAGGAAGGATCAGACATACAACGATCGTAACGATAACAGGGAACAGGATCTTCTCCAGTTTGGAAACAGGACGCAGCTGTTCCATCTTGATCTTACGCTCTTTTTCTGTCGTTAACAGTTTCATGATCGGAGGCTGGATGATCGGAACAAGCGACATGTAGGAGTAAGCCGCTACTGCGATCGGGCCAAGGATATCAGTCTGTCCGAGCTTGGATGCAAGGAAGATGGATGTCGGGCCGTCAGCACCGCCGATGATGGAAATCGATGCGGCTGCCTTGTCATTAAAGCCCATTGCAACAGCACCAAAATAAGCTGTGTAAATACCAAACTGAGCCGCAGCACCCATCAGGAAGCTCTTCGGGTTTGCGATCAAAGGACCGAAGTCTGTCATCGCACCTACTCCCATGAAGATCAGGGAAGGCAGGATCGCCCATTCGTCCAGTTTGTAGAAGTAGTAAAGCAAACCGCCAACACCGTTCGCCGACTGGTCAATATGAAGCATAATATCAGGGTAGATATTAACAAGCAACATACCAAAGGAAATCGGGCAAAGCAGCAACGGTTCAAATTCCTTTGCGATAGCAAGATAAAGGAATGTCAGAGCCACGATAATCATGACGAAATTTCCAACAGTCAAGTTGAAAAATGCCGTCTGATGTACCAGATTGTCTAACGTATTAGTTAAATAAGACATTTTTTCGACCTCCTGTTGTTGTTCAAAATAAGGACAAGACTAGTTCAATGTAGCGAGAACTGCGCCTGATTCAACAGCGTCGCCGACAGCAACGTCAATGCTTGCTACGGTACCATCCTTAGGAGCAACAACGGGGATCTCCATCTTCATAGCTTCGATCGTGATAACGGTATCGCCGGCCTTTACTGCCTGACCTACGGTTGTATCGATCTTGAATACCTTGCCTGCAGCACCTGCTTCAACTTTGATGCTGCCTGCGCCTGCGGATGCAGCCTTCGCTGCGGGAGCAGCCTTCGGAGCTGCCTTAGGAGCCGCTTTCGGAGCTGCTGCGGGTGCGCCGGATGTAGCACCCTCTTCTACTACGACGTCATATACGTTTCCATTCACGGTAATGGTATAATTTTTCATTTTGTATTTCCTCCTAAATATTAAGCATTACGCCATTTGCTTGCATTTGCATGTCTGATACTTCTTACAACAAAACCGTCTGTCCCGGTTCCCTCATAACTTGCGATCGCCGCTGCGATAACCGCTACAAGTTCGGAATCATCCGACAGTTCTTCATTTTCGATGATCTGCGCTACTGCGTTATCGATCGACTCTGTCTTCACCTCGGTCTTTTTGCTGAACATTTTTTCCAGTTTCGGGATGTAAGCAAAAAGTGAAATGATAAGGCTGATCAGGATCAGAACCGCAAATACGCTTCCCATACCGATCAGTGTGTTGAGACCTGCTTTTACCATCAGTTCGGACAGCTCATATCGCGGATTAACCGTCAATGATTTATATGCGCCGTCTTCTACAACGATCACAACATCTGCTTCTCTCTTGGAACCGCTGATCGTGGCATTGAATGTAAGGTCCTTATCGGTTCCCTTCACCGTACATGCCGTCACAGACTGAAAATCACCAATATCTTCAAGAGCGCCGGACCAGCTTTCCATAGCAGCCGTTGCAAAAGCATCATCCTTGTACTGCTCCTGCATGTTCTGACTTACGATCATGTTGATCTGCGTAAGCAATCCGGTTACGATCTCCTTTGCGGAGTCTTCCGAAACAGTGGTCTGCGCCTCAGCTTCCTGCACCTGTTCACCGCAAGCAGTCGTCCCGAAGATACAAGCAATCATACCTAATACTAATAACCATTTTTTCATATTAAGTATCATCCTTTCTATTAATCTCGTTTATACTGTTGCGTGCTTCTTTGCAGGAGTCGCTTCTCTCTTGGTGAAAAGCATCTCAAATG
>JAIKWO010000068.1 GCA_024684675.1 Lachnospiraceae bacterium | reverse complement strand
CTGGCATCCTGCTCGGTCCCGAAACATTTTTTCCAGAGTTTTTTCAATCTGTCCATAGTCACTCCGAAGTCTGCTTCTAAACAAAGGAACGGATCTATTTCTTAAATCCGAGTTTCTGCTTCTCAAAGAAATTCGCGATATACGTCTTGATATCGTCCGGTTTCATCGTCTTCAGAAGATAGCCTTCCGGTCTCAGAGACATAACCTGCATGATGCTTTCGCGGTCGCCCTTGCCGGTTAAGAAGATTACAGGGATAGAGGCAAATTCCTTTTCCGAACGGATCATCTCAAGTGTCTGCCTGCCGTCGCAAATCGGCATTTCATAATCGAGAAGGATCAGGTCCGGACGGTTAAGCGTCATATATTTGATCGCCGAGAGTCCCGAATCCGCCAGCGTGATCTGGTAGATATCGCCCAGCCAGCCTTTGATGCTGTGCAGCATCACGCCGGAATCGTCTACGACAAGGATCTTCTTTTTCTGCTTCTTGTCATTGGAAGCAAGGAACTCACTGATCTCCGTTACCATATCCTTGGCATTGATCGGCCGCAGGAACTCGAGCGAGATCAGGTGTACCGGGATCATGGCCTTGATGTTCTCAAGATCATCGTTATTGCCGGCCACAAAGATCGGAATATCCATCTCGGCCGTCTTGTCCTTAATATACACAAGAAGCTGCTTATCCATAACGATGGATTCATCGCCGTAGATCAAAACACCCGTGACCGTACCGTTCATCTTTCCGGTCAGCTGGTCCATATTCTCCGCGATCTCAACGTTCAGATGCGCTTCCATCATTTTGTCCCGGATGGATGAGAGCAGGTACCCTCTTGCGATACCGACGATCAGCACCGTATCCATCTTCGTATTCATACCCAGTGATGAAGAAAACTTCGCCATAAAGCATCCTCCGCTTTTTGAAAAGTGGGCAAAATTCACAAGAATAAAGCTTTTGTATAACAATGGTACCACATTTATCTAAATAATGAAACAGTTTTCGCTTGGCGGTTTCATCGCGAACGATGCAAAAAGAAAATCCCGGTTCCAAACGGAACCGGGATCATGATCGGAAGTAAGATTATTTAAGAGTAACCTTAGCGCCAACTTCTTCAAGTTTCTTCTTGATCTCTTCAGCTTCTTCCTTGGATGCTGCTTCCTTAAGAACCTTAGGAGCGCCATCAACAAGGTCTTTTGCTTCCTTGAGGCCAAGGCCTGTTGCTTCACGAACAACCTTGATAACTTTAACTTTCTCTGCGCCAACTTCTGTAAGCTCTACGTCAAACTCTGTCTTCTCTTCAGCTGCGCCGCCTGCTGCTGCACCTGCTGCTGCAACAACAACACCTGCTGCTGCGGATACGCCGAATTCTTCTTCACAAGCTTTTACAAGATCGTTTAACTCTAATACGCTTAACTCTTTGATTGCATCAATAAATTCCTGAGTGCTCATTTTTGCCATTTTATTTTCCTCCATTCAAATTATCGTTGTTTCTAAGATGCCTGCTTATTCTGCAGGTGTCTCTGCGGGAGCTTCTGCTTCCGGTGCTGCTTCAGCGGGAGCTTCAGCTGCGGGTGCCGCTTCCTTAGCAGGCTCTTCTGCAGGAGCTTCTTCCTTTGCAGGTGCCTCTGCGGATGCACCGCCTTTCTCTGCGATCTGATTCAGGACGCGAGCGAAATTGGTGATCGGGCTCTGGATGCTGCCGAGCAATTTGCCGAGAAGTTCTTCTCTGGACGGGATGCTTGCGATCTGACCGATACCTGCTGCATCATATGCAACGCCCTCTACTACACCACCCTTGATCTCAAGAGCAGGAGCTGTCTTTGCGAAATTCGCAAGTACTCTAGCAGGTGCTGTTGCATCTTCCTTGGATACTGCCATTCCGCTGGGACCTTCCAGATACTGAGCAAGTGCTTCGCAATCCGTTCCCTTGAACGCGAAATTCATCATGGTGTTCTTGTAAACCTTGTAGGTTACACCGGCTTCACGGAGCTGTCTACGAAGGATCGTATCCTGCTCAACAGTAAGTCCACGGTAATCAACAAGAACAACGGACTGGGCATCTTTAATGCCGGCAGCGATTTCATCGATTACAGGTTTCTTTAATTCGACTTTTGCCATTTTCTTACCTCCTTATAGATTTTGTGCCGAAAGGAGTTTATATGTTCTCCCTGTCTGAAAGGTTTCATCATAAACTGCAATAAAAAAACCTTCCGTGAAGACAGGAAGGCGTAGTATCAAATATACTGAAACTCTTTCCTCGGTAGGCGCTTCGCTTACGTCCTCTAAGCTGCGGATTCGCTGTCTTCGGACACCTACTGTCTTCGGCATGGTCATACAGACCTTGATTAGATTAACATGCCCCACGAGCTATGTCAAGGGAAAATTTGCCTTCACATCCCTTAATAGCGCTGCCTTGGCAGCGGCAACGTAGGGAAGCGACTTTATCAAAATGCGATTTCGCGCAGGTCACCGAGGTTGCGCTCCACGATCTCCCAGACGATCACGTCGGCGTCGCTTGCAATCGCATCGCCCGGCGTATAGGTTTCGTAGTGAATCACTTTCGCATTAGAGAAGCCGCTTGCCACGATCGCGCTCATCGATACGCGGAAGGAATCGCCGATAAGAAACAGGCTTCTAGCGTCGCCGCTTTTTGTATGGTATGTAAAAAGCGAATCCTCGCTTACGTCCTGACGAAGGCCATGGTCGTTGTAACCACCGATCGTAAAGTCAGGATCTGTGTTAAGATCCGCGCGCATATTGAGAAGATCCGCAAGGTCAGAGATCGTCGGATCCGTATCCGCGCAGGTCACTTCGTCCGTGGGAGGCAGCGTTAGGTTCAACTCTTTAAAAAGCTCTCTCGTTCCAACGTATGCTCCAAGGAAGTTCCAGTGCGTATCTGCCTTATAGTAAAGATTGCGCCCCGGAATTGCCGTCTTGGCATCCAGCAATGCTTCTTCCGGGTAGCAGACGCGCACATTCGTATTGACGCGCAGGTAATCTACGAGCTGCCGTACGCGGCTTTGCGATGCTGGCTCGCCGTAGCGCTCCGGCATGTATTCCGAATAGATCCGCTCCTTGTTAGGCGGGATCAGAAGCACGAACTCTTTGCCCGTATCCAGAAGGCCCTCTTGGAACGCCTCCAGCTTCTCGCCGATCGCACGAAGCTCTTCTTCCGTAAAAAGATCCATGCCCTTGTAATTGGCGATCGGATCGCCTGCACTTACGCGGTTGTAGAAAAGCCAGCCGTCCTTACCCAGGATCACATCACGGTTTGCAGACGTATGAAGTGCATAGTAGTTGATGCGGCTGTTTGCGCGGATCAGCGCATCACGAAGCGGCAGGTGGTCGTTTACGTAGTTCTCCAGCTGCCCCGGATAGTTTTCAATCGTATCCAACGAAAAGACAGGCATCGTGGCAAGCGCTCTTTTTTCAAGATTCTCATCTGTGCCCGCATCGCCCATCAATGCCTTGAGCGGATACGGGAGGCAGATCATCGCAAAGAAAAGTGCGATAAGCAGGATGCGTGAGGCTGCGAAAAACTTTCCGCTTTCAATATTCAGTTTCTCTGACTCGGAAACTTCATATCTCATATTGTCAATTTCCCCAATTTGGTATTTTAAGAAAATCCTCCGGATCTCTAAAACCGGAAATAAATAAACGGATTATACGTGTTGCTTGCAAGCGACAGCACGCAAAGCGCCAGCAGCACGCCGCACCAAAGTACTTCCGGGAGCGCCGTCCCTTCCGTGCGCCTCATGAGAGGACGCAAAAAGCCCATGCCCAGAAAAGCGGCAGCAAGCGCCAGCAGCATATGCGGTGTCACAAATTCTGCGACCACGTAATGCGACGAACCGTATGCAAACGGTAGGAAAAATCGTTTGGATACTTCAAAAAGCTGCCGTAGGCTCACGATCCGAAAGATCACCCAGCCAAAGTTCACAACAAGACAAGTATAAATGAAAGCAGCCACACGATGGCGCTTCAAAAACTCTCCCACTCTGGTACGCTCCAACACGGAGAAAAATCCGTGATAAAGTCCCCAGAGAATGAAGTTATACCCCGCGCCATGCCAGAAACCCGTCAGGAAGAAAACGATGACCAGATTCAGATATGTGCGCATCCGCCCCTTTCGGTTGCCGCCAAGCGGGATGTACAGATATTCCTTGAACCATGTTCCGAGCGAGATATGCCATCGCTGCCAAAACTCGCGAATCGAAAACGACGTGTACGGGTAGCGGAAGTTTTCTTTAAAATCAAAACCGAACATCTTGCCAAGGCCGATCGCCATATCCGAGTAGCCCGAGAAGTCGTAGTAGATCTGGAACGTATACAGGATTGATGCCGTCCAGACAAGCGCCCCGGTCAGCTCGTTCACCGGAAGATCATAGATCAGGTCCGCACCCTCCGAGAGGGCATTTGCAATCAACACCTTTTTGGCAAGTCCATAAATAAAACGCCGTATTCCTTCGGCTGTTTTCTCTACCGTAATAGTACGGTTTAAGATCCGTTCGCTGATATCACGATACTTCACGATCGGTCCGGCGATCAACTGCGGGAAGAACGAGATATAGAGCGCCAGGTGTAGAGGATTCTTCTGTACTTCGCAGTCACCGCGGTAGACATCCACCACATAGGAGAGTGCCTGAAACGTAAAGAACGAAATGCCGATCGGTAATGCGATCTCGGGCACCGTCAGGCGGTCACCCAAAAGGTGATTCAGCGTCTGTACGATAAGCCCCATATATTTAAAGTAAAGCAAAAATCCGAGATTCAGCGTGACCGCTGCCGCAAGAACAACGCGGCGAGCAACCTTTCCCCCGTCAAAATGCGCAAGCAGCATGCCGGCCGCATAGTTTATTGCGATCGAGCAAAGCATCAAAAGAACATACTTCGGCTCGCCAAACGCATAAAACAGGAGGCTTGCGATCAGCAGGAAGACATTATTCAGTTTGATCGGCAGGATGCGGCTGACGATCAGAACGATCGGCAGAAACACCCATAAAAAGATCATGGAACTGAAAAGCATTACTCTCTCCTATCGGGACATATACCCGTTTTCATCAAGCGTTGCGCCCTCCGAAAGACTATTGATCTTTGAAAGGATGCGCCCCGCCTCGCTTCCCACAGCAAGGCTTGTACGGCAATTGCTTTGGATCGCCGGGATCATACGAACCTGCGGCGCCTCCCCCGGCACAAACGTCACTTCGCAGAGCGCCGTATCCATCGTCTTGGAACTGAAATAGAAATTGCCAAGACTGTAAACGACCGGCGTATCATCGTTCTCTCCGGCATACGTCACGCCCTGCAGAATATGCGGATGCGCACCGATGATCACGTCCGCGCCTGCGTTTGCGATACTCTCCGCCTGATCTTTCTGCGCCCAATCGGGAGCCTCTTCCGATTCCGTCCCCCAATGGATAAATACAATCACGCGATCATATGTATTCTTTGTCTCCGCAACAACGCGAAGCAGTTCTTTCGGATTCCAACAACGGAACACACCCGGTATGCCATCTGCAGCGCCCCTTGTATCGGGATTATCGAGTCGTTCAATCTGCGTCGCACAGAAAACGGCGATCTTCTGACCCTTCTGCTCGATCACGATCGGACGTGATGCTTCAGCAAGGTCATGCCCGGCACCTGCAAACGCGATGCCTTCTTTTGTAAGCGTATCCATCGTATCAAGGAGCGCTTCTTCACCATAGTCGTATGCATGGTTGTTGGCAAGCGAGACGCCGTCGACGCCCATATCGGTCAGATATGATACCGCAGAAGGCTTAGCGCGGAACGTAAAAGCTTTTCCTTCTGTAGGGATGCCACGCTCCGAATAAGGAAATTCATTGTTTACGATGCAGTAATCAGCGGCCCTCATCAGATCCAACAGATCCTCTGAAAATGCGCTTTCAATCTTCCCGCCGCGGTTTTTCAACTCTGCCCCCGTGGCATAGTTTGAATCAAACAAAATATCTCCGGCAAAAAGAATCGTCACGGCGCCGGACGCTTCCGGCTCCACCTGCTCATTCTCATCATCGTCACCAGTCGCAGTCGCGGCATTCTTTATATCCTCCGATGCTGCCATGCGATCCAGTAGTCCGCCGCAGCCGTCCGCAGGCGCACTTTTCTCAGAAGCGGTCACTGCGGCTTTCGAAGCATCTCCCCGATCCGATCCTTTCTTTAAGGCCGCCAGAATCATCAACACGCACGAACCCACTAAAAGCACACCAAGCAGCACACCCAAAAAGATGTGCTGCTCTTTTCGTTTCCGATTGTGATGTTTTTTACGTTCAGCCATATGCCTTATTCGTAGAGCGAATCGTAGTCATAATGCTTGTAAAACTCGTTGATGCGCTCGATATAATCCTCATAATTCTCTTCCGTCAAAAGTCCGGTGCCGGCATGCATCCACAGCAGGATCTGCGTATTGACGTCCGCGCTGTAGTGAATTCGATCCTTATAGTTGTCCAGATTGGTGATGAGATCAAACTGATCATCAAAGGAATACAGACGGATATTTTTATGCGGCAGGATCTCACGAATGATCTTATCCTGAAGCTTCACCTGCCACTTTCTCTTTCCAAGGCGGTTTACCTCCGAATCCCAGAACGCAATGCTGTACGGGGACAGATAGTAGTAGAACGTTACATCCGGATACTGATCTGCAAGATCCGTGATGTTCTGCTTAATGTTGTCCACAATGCGCGTTTTCTCGTCTTCCGTCAGGCTCGTCTGATAATTATCTGTTGCAGGCGGGCGATCGTACGTCGCAAGTACTGCTTCTTTGCCAAAAGCATATTCATCCTGCCAGTTTCCGTAGTCGTCAAACGTATCGGACGGCTTTCCATTCACCGTATTCTGGATCATCTCGTTGGAACGGATCAGCACATTCTTGTTCAGAACATACTCTGTATCGTTTAAAAGGTTATCATCATACAGATAGTACGGGATCCCCTCGTAATCCATGTGATCCTTGTCCTGCGTGAAGTTGTTCGTATCAAGGCACCGGATCACGGTCTTTACATTCGGATTGGCCATAAGCGCCTGCGCAAGGTTATCGTTGATCTCCTTAAACGAAGCGCCATGGAACGGCACTTTCACCGACTTCACGCCAAAAATGCGGTCGCAGTCTGTCGTCTTAAAGTTCGCCGTCATGCTCGTGCCGGTGATGATCGTATCATAATCAAAATGCTTTACGATACCGTCATTCTGGTAACGCTCATAATACAGCGTGTATGATAAGCCGGCTAGCGGCTTGTGATAATGGAAGAACGGATCCGTCGTTGCGATATATGCAACCACAAGAAGCAGCACACACACACTCGCGCCGAGCGTCCCCGCAAACCATTTGCTTTCTTTTGTCATGTAACACTCCGATCAGCTATTCAGCTGTTAAAACTGTGCATAAATAAAGGTCGTGATCTCCGATAAGGACAGGATCGGCCAAATCAGCATGACCACCGTCCCTGCCGCGCTCCATATGTTATAGCGCATCGCTTTCTCCCGGCAGTTCTTTCCAAAAAGAACGATCCCCATGGATAAAAGAAGGAGAATCGCCAGGTAGATCCAAGCAATGCCGTTCATCAGCCCGTTCACACCAAGCAGCATCTCGATGTGCGTAATCTCGGCAAGGCGCGCGCCCTCCAGCATAAGGGGAGATACCGCAAACGATTCTGTCGTCGCGACTTTCCGGAGCATGATATAGAATTGCCCGATGCTGTCTGCTCGAAACAAAAGCCAGGATACATTCAAAAACGCAAAGGTAATAAGCCAGCCTACCGCCTTCGGCATTTTCTCCCATCCGTTCTTAAACAGACGCGTCACCACTTCAAACAATCCATGAAGAGCGCCCCAGACGATAAACGTCCAGTTTGCGCCGTGCCAGAGACCGCTTATAAGGAAGATGATCATGATGTTCAGATAGGTACGCGCTGCGCCCTTCTTGCTGCCGCCAAGTGGAAAATACAGATATTTCCTAAGGAATCGTGTCAGCGTCAGGTGCCATCTGCCCCAGAAATCCAGGATGGATGTCGCCTTGTAGGGCGAGTTAAAGTTCGCCGGGAGATCCAGATTCAGCATCAGGCTGATACCTTCCGCCATATCGCAGTACCCGCTGAAATCAAAGTAAAGCTGCAGGCTGTAGCAAAGCATGGTCAGAAGCACGTCGCTGCTTGTCAGGATCTCGACTCCGCCAAAAGCAACCGACACGATCTTGCCAAGCGTATCTGCAAGCAGCACTTTCTTGGAAAGTCCTACCGCGAAGCGGTTTAAACCGTTTGCAAGATTCTCTCCGCGTGCCGTAAGGCGGGAAGGATCACGGAGCTGTCCCATAAATTCGTCGCGGAGCGTGATCGGCCCCTGCGTAAGCGCCGGGAAATACGAAACAAAGAGTGCGTATTCCAAAAACGTATCATCACCGGCTTCACCGCGATACGAATCCACCAGATACGCGATCTGCCGGAATGTATAAAAGCTGATGCCAAGAGGCAGAATCACCTCGGTGAGTACTGTATCCCGACCCAGCAGTGTATTCAGATTCTCAAGGAAAAAGTTTAAGTATTTGCAATAAAAGAGTGCACCCGCGTTTAGAATAATACCGCCGGCAAGCGCTATTTTTGCAATCGGCGACTGTCCCAGCGTATGAAGAAACCTTGATATTGCATAATTGATCACGATTCCTGATGCAAGGATCACCGCATAGTACGCGTTCATGTACCCGCAAAAGACAAGCGATGCGATCAATAAAAAGCTATGCGCAGCCTTCGATCCGAGCCGCCCGAATCCGTAATATCCAAGCACAGCAAGCGGTAGGAACGCCAGAATGAATATATATGAATTAAAGAGCATATGAAAATCCCGTTTCCTTATCGTCGGATACCATCGCAGCATCCGCACATATCATAAAAGGCAGTGAGCGAAAAACTCACTGCCTTTATTGTAGTACGCTTTGTTATGCAACACAATCAATACTTTGCAACATTGACCTTTACGCCCGGGCCCATTGTCGTTGTGAGCGTAATGCTCTTTAAGTACTGACCTTTCAGTGTGCTCGGTTTTGCCTTTACAATGGCATCCATGATCGCACCGAAGTTTTCGGAGAGCTGCTGCTCTGTGAAAGAAGCTTTACCGATCAGAACATGAACGATGTTCGTCTTGTCCAGTCTGTACTCGATCTTACCTGCTTTGATATCAGCGATAGCCTTTGCAACGTCCATTGTTACAGTGCCGGCCTTCGGGTTCGGCATGAGGCCTTTAGGACCAAGTACCTTACCGAGACGACCTACAACACCCATCATATCGGGAGTTGCTACAACTACGTCAAAATCAAGCCAGCCTTCGTTCTGAATCTTCGGGATCAGCTCGTCGCCGCCTACGAAATCAGCGCCTGCTGCCTGTGCTTCGTCAACCTTGGGACCCTTTGCGAAAACAAGAACGCGAACGGTCTTGCCTGTACCGTGAGGCAGTACGACCGCGCCACGGATCTGCTGCTCAGCGTGACGGCCATCGCAGCCGGTTCTGATGTGTGCTTCTACTGTCTCATCGAATTTTGCGGTTGCTGTCTTCTTAACAAGAGCGATCGCATCTTCGGGCTCATAAGCTACTGTACGGTCAACCTGCTTAGCAGCTTCCGTATATTTCTTACCATGTTTCATGTTTGTTTTCCTCCTTGTGGTAGTGGCGGGGCCTTCGGCTCCTCCCACATGTCAATTAATCTTCTACGACGATACCCATGCTTCTTGCCGTACCTGCGATCATGCTCATTGCAGAATCGATGTTGGCAGCGTTCAGATCAGGCATTTTCATTTCTGCGATCTCGCGAACCTTATCCTTGGAGATCGTAGCAACCTTGGTCTTGTTGGGTACTGCGGAACCGGACTTGATGTTTGCCGCCTTCTTAAGAAGAACTGCTGCCGGCGGAGTTTTTGTCACAAAACTGAAACTTCTGTCTGCGTAAACCGTGATGACAACAGGGATGATCACATCACCTTTGTCAGCTGTTCTTGCGTTGAACTGCTTTGTGAATTCAACGATGTTTACACCGTGCTGGCCAAGTGCGGGACCAACCGGCGGTGCTGGTGTTGCTTTTCCAGCAGGGATCTGTAACTTGATGTATCCTTCTACTTTCTTTGCCATTTTGGCACCTCCTAAAATAATGTGGTAGTGGCGGAAACACAATTGTTTCCTCCCACAGCTCGACGGAAAGTACGCAGAGCGCACCTTCATATATCCGATAGGAAAATCCTATGAGCTCAAAGTTAATTCATTTTCTTTACTTCCGCAAAGCTGATCTCAACAGGTGTCTCTCTGCCGAACAGCTCTACGTTGATGGTTGCGGTCTGCTTACCGAAATCCATTCTCTGAACAACGCCGACCGTATCTTTCCATACACCCGCAATAACGGAGATCGTATCGCCTTCCTTGAAGTCGACGGTAACATTCTCTGTCTTGATACCAAGAGGGCGCATCTCAAGATCACTGAGCGGTACCGGCTTGCTTCCCGGTCCCACGAAACCTGTCACGCCTCTGGTGTTGCGGACAACATACCAGGTGTCGTCATTCATTACCATATTGATCAGAACATAGCCCGGGAACATCTTCTTCTGTACATTCTTGCGGGCGCCGTTCTTAAGCTCTACAACATCCTGCATCGGAACACGCACCTCGAGGATCTCCTCTTCCAGATGTCTGTTCTCGATCGTCTTCTCGATGTTTGCTTTTACCTTATTCTCATAACCGGAATAGGTGTGCACAACATACCAATTTGCTTCTGCCATTCATATACCTCCGTCTTATTTCGTCAGGAAGTTTACGCCGTACTGAGCGAGCAGATCCAAGATCGCGATGACTGCCCCAAGTACGATGGAAACACAAACAACTGCTACTGTCTGTTTCAGAAGAGACGCTTTGTCGGGCCATGTAATCTTCTTGAATTCAGCTTTTACACCGTCCCAAAAAGCGGGCTTTGTGCTTTTTTCCGTATTGTTTGAATCTGCCATAGTGGTCACATTCCTTTCACCGATCAAGCGATTATTTGGTCTCTTTGTGCAGTGTATGAGTCTTGCAGAATCTGCAGTACTTCTTCGTCTCCATTCTGTCGGGATGAGTCTTCTTATCCTTTGTTGTGTTATAGTTACGCTGTTTGCACTCTGTACATGCAAGTGTGATCCTTGTACGCATTTCTTTACCTCCACGTATCGTTAAACCTTGAATTTACAACGTTTGTATTCATTTCGGTCCGTTTCGCGCTCCCTATTTTTGAGCATAAAAAAAAGACCTAAAAATCAATCTCGCTCAATCAATATAACATAAGGCATTTCTCGCGTCAACCACAATTTTTGGCGTTTTTTCGCAAAAAAATGCTATATCTGGTGATTGCAATATATAATAAGAAATGATACAATAAATAATAAGAGTGGGGATTTGTACCCACGCCCCATCGTTCGAGTGTATTCTAACACTTTTTGAAAAGGATTTCAAATCGGACGTATCAAGGAAGAAAGGAGGGGCTTACGCATGGCTGATATGATGGCGCTCAGCACAGTCTATAATCACTATCTTACGACGTACGCAAACGACACTGTGTCGCGTTACGATACGCATAAGAAGAGTGAACTTCGCAGCATCTATAATTCCATTGTAAAAATGAATAAAGAATCCCCTCTGTATCTTCTGAACCAGTCCAATGAGACGAAGGCGTATGCAGTCAGGCTGAAAGAAGGCGCAAGAGAGCTTCACAATACGATCGCGTCCTTAAGCAGCGAGGAAGAGATCGGTCTGCTCAACAGAAAGGACGGCTACTCTTCCGATGAGAATATCGCGACCGCGGAATACATCGGATCAGAAACGGATAAGGACAAGATACCCGCATACAGCCTCGAAGTCAGGGCGCTTGCTTCTCCGCAGGAGAATCTCGGAACCTTCCTTGCAAACGAACCGACAGGGATGCAGCCGGGTACCTACTCATTTGACATTCATGTACACAATCTGAACTACGAGTTCCAATATACGATCGGTGCCCAGGATACCAATAAAGATATCCAGGAAAAGCTCGCAAGACTTGTTAACGGCGCGAAGATCGGGATCGAAGCGGAAGTCCGGACAAGTGAAGACGGTGAATCTACCGCGCTTATGCTCCGCTCTCTTTCGACCGGCAATTCCGACCGTGCAGGCGGCAGTTTTACCGTTTCCGATGATAATACAAGCCAGGCAAGAGGGTCTGTTGCGTATTTCGGCATCGGTGATGTGGCAAGGCCGGCGCGTGATGCAGAGGTCATCGTAAACGATGAGCCGCAATATCTTCCGACCAATAAGTTCAAGCTGGATAATACATACGAGATCGAGCTCCGCGGTGTTCTGAGTCCGGACGGCGAGAGCACGACCATTCATGTCAAGAATGACACCGAGTCCATGAGAAAGAATCTGCAGGCACTTGCAGACGGCTACAACAGCTTCATTGACAGCGTGACCGGAAACGGTGAGTCCGATACCAAGAGCGCATTCCTCCTTCGCGAGATGCGCGGTCTGATCGGTACATACGGCGATGCGCTCGGACTTTCCGGAATGGAATTTGACAAGGAAGGAAAGCTGACATTTAATGCAAACGTTGTAGACGAATTCGATTTCGACGACAAAAAAGTCGACGCCGCATTCCGCGGCATTCAGAATTTCGGCACTTCACTCCTTCGCAAGACGAGCCAGATCTCCTTAAATCCGATGGAGTATGTCGATAAAAAGATCGTCGCCTACAAGAATCCGACGCACGAGAATTTTGCGACCCCGTATATCACAAGTGAATACAGCGGCATGATGTTTAACAGC
>JAIKWO010000051.1 GCA_024684675.1 Lachnospiraceae bacterium | reverse complement strand
GGATCACCGATGCAGGCATAAAGATTGAGCATTCCCATTTCTTTCAGGCTCTTCTCCAATGCTTCATATAAAGCCCTGCCATAGCCGTTTCCTTTTGCATTACGATCCAGGTATATCGTCATCTCGCAGGAATGATCGTATGCAGCTCTTCCTTTAAAAGGTCCCGCATAGGCATATCCCATGATCAATCCATCTTCTTCCAGAACAATATAGGGGTGTTTCTTCAAAATATTTGAAATGCGCCCTCTAAACTCTTCCACGGAAGGTGCTTCGTATTCAAACGATATCGCCGTATTCTCAACATAATACGAGTAGATCTCAACCAGTCGCTCCGCATCCTCCAAGCGCACTTTGCGTATTACAAAATCATTCATTTCTCTTCTCCTTTATCTTGGCCTGCACATATTTTATCATAAAATATCTCAACCTCTCTATCAGGTTGTTCAGTTTCATCGTTTACCTTTCTTCCCCTATTTTCGATGATTACCTAATGCCCTCTGTGTTTTTCCTTCTTTTTCTGCTGCTTCAGATCAAACTGTTTTTGTTTTTCAGCTTCCCGCATTTCCTTACTGATCTGCCTGCGTTCCGTCTTCATTTCTTCACGCTGCATCTGCAGAGCCTGTTGGGACTTGGTCCCGATACCGGCATTTTGCATCTGCTTCCCTGCATTTCTCTGTCTCCGCTTCGGATTATCTGCAGTCTGTTTCAGTTCAACCTTTACAGTCGGACTGAATTTCAACCCATAAAAATGTCTGATGATAAAATCCTGAACTTCATAATCCTTAGGCTCTGCACCAAAAGTCACTTTACAAACTGACAGCTCGCCATCGGATACGCTTTCAAAAACACCGACCCAGAAAGGATCCTCAAAAAACACCGTAAGCTTTCCCTTATTATCGATTGACCGAGGAGAATTGTCAAAAATATTCATTCTATTCCTCCTTGTAACTATCGTATATGCGTTGTACCCACTCAAGAAGGGGCACGCGCACTTTTCCAATGGTCTTTCCTTGAATTTAAGCACAAAATCAAAAACGGACCCTCTTCACACTGATTCAGGTCCGTTTTACACAAAATTTCCTATGTCATTTAGATTAAGAAGCGTTTTTGCTTACAGCTCTTTCCGGAAAAATCTGTTCATGGTACTATGAACTACCTCTTTTGGGCGTTCGATTTCTTTATAGCCACTCTTTTCATAGATGTGGATCGCGGCCTGAAGATTATTATGTGTCTCCAGATACGAAGCCTTAAATCCTGCCTCGCGCATCTGATTTTCAATGAAATCTAACAATTCGTAACCGAGGCCGGAACCTTTTGCTGATTCCTTGAGATAAAGTTTCTGCAATTCCGCCGTGTCTTTCATCGACTCAAATCGGGCGAATCCGATCCCGCCAATGATCTGACCGTAATCATCCTCAAGAACAAAGTATTTGCGCTCATCGGTTCCATAGTATTCACTCAGCCGGTCCAATCCCTCATCAAAATAGACTGTACCGGGAATATCAAGCTTATGTTTTTTAAGATTATCTCTGACGAGCGCAGCAACCGCAACGTTATCAGTTTCTTGCATTTCTCTGCATTTTATATTTTTCTTCATCGGTACCAACTTTCCACGGTCATCAGCAATATCTTCTTTTACGGAAGCCAGTCATCGCCCGGCAATGTATGATCATATCCGATCAATCTCTTTTTGTAGATTTGCCAGAAACTTTCCGGCATGAGCACCATCCATCTGCGTATGATGAAACTGAAATGAAACAGGCAGGTAGTATCTGAAGTACTTCTTTCTGTATTTTCCCCAAATGATAAACGGGTTATTGAAAATTCCGCTGTTCATACCAACAGCTCCGTCGATTTCAGAGTCTATAATTGCCGATGTTCCGATAACCATACTATCTTCAGATAGATCTCTGTCAGAACACTTTTCCGCAACATGATCGGTATATTGTAAGTACTCCGTGTTAAAAGCATTCAGCGAATCCGATTGGCTTATATCGCAGGAACTGATCTCACCATTTTTATTCTTTACAATCGTGTTAACG
>JAIKWO010000184.1 GCA_024684675.1 Lachnospiraceae bacterium | reverse complement strand
GATACAACAGGCGTTTCCGTCTTTGCGTAAGCTTCCTCGATCTTTTTGATCTCGTCCTTGGTCATGTCAACCGCACTGAATACGAAATCAACTTCAGCGGATACACGCTCCACCTCATTGACGTTCATGACGATCAGCTTTTTCACCTTTTCGGGCATCTGCGTTGTCATCTTCCATCTGTCGCCGACAGCTTCTTCATACGTCTTGCCTGCAGAACGCGGGCTTGCCGCGATCACAGTCACTTCAAACCAGGGATGATTCTCAAGAAGAGAGATAAATCTCTGTCCAACCATACCGGTTCCGCCTAAGATACCTACTTTCAGTTTCTCGCTCATTTTTTCATTCTCCTCATTGTATTTTATTGCTTTAAGCTTCCAAAAACTTTCTGTTCTCTTCGATCGCATGCTGCATGGCTTTTTTGCCCGGCGCACCGATCGTCAGACGCTTCTCTACGCAAGTCTTTAAGCTGATCGCGTCATATACATCCGCATCGAACACTTCACTGATCTCTTGCAGTTCGGAAATATCCATTTCATCGATCGATTTGTTCTTCTCGATGCAGGCAAGAACCAGTCTGCCGATAATACCGTGTGCATCACGGAACGGCACACCCTTTTTCACAAGGTAATCTGCGGCATCGGTAGCATTGGTAAAGCCGTTCATTGCACTTTTTTCCATAACATCTTTACGGAAACGCATCGTTCTTAACATACCGGTAAAAAGGGTCAGGCAATCCGCTACGGTATCCATGGCATCGAACGCCATTTCCTTGTCTTCCTGCATGTCTTTATTGTAGGCAAGAGGAATCCCCTTCATCGTCGTAAGAAGTGCCATCAGCGCACCGTAAACACGTCCTGTCTTGCCACGAACGAGCTCGGCAATATCAGGATTCTTCTTCTGCGGCATGATGCTGCTTCCCGTAGAAAACGCGTCATCGATCTCAACAAAGCGATATTCGTTGCTGTTCCAGATAATGATCTCTTCCGAAAACCGGGACAGATGCATCATGATCAGAGACAGCGCATTCAGAAATTCGATCAGATAATCCCTGTCGGATACAGAGTCCATCGAATTAAGCGTCGGCCCTTCAAACCCAAGGAGGGATGCCGTATAGACACGATCCAGCGGATACGTCGTTCCGGCAAGGGCTCCTGCACCCAGCGGGCAATAATTCATGCGTTTATAGATATCGCGCATTCTTAACAGATCGCGCTTAAACATTTCAAAGTAAGCTCCCAGATGATGAGCAAGTGTAATCGGCTGCGCTTTTTGCAAATGCGTAAAGCCGGGCATATAGGTTTCCAGATGCTCTTCCATCATCGAAAGAAGCGTTGTCAGAATATCACGGAGCTTTTCTTCCGTGAGCTCAACCCGATCTCTAGTATAAAGCTTCATGTCCAGTGCAACCTGGTCGTTACGGCTTCGTCCGGTATGAAGCTTCTTTCCGGCATCTCCGATGCGTTCGATCAGATTTGCCTCGACAAAACTGTGTACATCCTCGTATTCATCCGTGATCTGAAGGCTGCCATTATGAACGTCATCGCGAATTCCGGTCAGCCCTTTCACGATCGCATCCTTTTCGGATTCTGTCAGGATATGCTGCTTCTCCAGCATCACGACATGTGCAATACTTCCTTCAATATCCTGATCCAAAAAGCGCTGATCGAATGAAATGGAAGCGTTAAAATGATATACCAAGTCGTCGGTAGCCTTGGTGAAACGACCACCCCATAATTGTGCCATGATACACTCCTCCACCTTTATTAAAACTACATTTGATAATATCATACTGCCGCCTCAGGCGCAATAAAGAACACTTTATCCGGGTAAAAAAAAGTTCTCTCGCAAACCGCCAAGCGGTATGCGAAAGAACCGTTCTGTAAGCAGATGACGGGAATCGAACCCGCCTCCTCAGCTTGGGAAGCTGATATTCTACCGATGAACTACATCTGCAAGCAAATATGATTATAGCATTAACGCGGTATATAATCAAATGCGTTTTTAATCCATTTCAGAGAAAATGAATCCATCGCGATCACGTCAAACCGAACAGGCGTATCAAGTCCGCGTCCGTAGCGTGCCAGATAAAAATCCGCGACGCGCGAAATGCTGTATTGCTTTTTGATTCCGACAGCTTCCGCCGCAGATCCTGCGAATTCGGAGCTTCGATATTTTACTTCGAAGAAAACAAGATATGCGCCATCCATTCCGATAATATCGGCTTCCGCGCATCTGTGATAATGAAAATTACGGGCAAGGATACGAACGCCCTCTTTCGTCAGGTAATCCGATGCAAGGTCTTCCCGTTTCGTTCCGACTGATCTCTTATTCTGAATCGCTTTGCATTCCTTTCTATTTCATTTTGGCACGAATCTTATCCATTGCATCAACAAATACAAGGATCTCCGCAACAGCTTCATACAATTCCG
Organism: Lachnospiraceae bacterium; assembly: GCA_024684675.1. GTDB lineage: Bacteria > Bacillota > Clostridia > Lachnospirales > Lachnospiraceae > VSOB01. The sequence goes on along the minus strand of JAIKWO010000184.1, from coordinate 5,407 downwards.
GCGGGATCGCGTCTCCGATCTCCAATCTTGACAAAGTATCCGCCAGCTTATCGTCTCTGTGAACGGGGACATCAGCTTCTTTTGCCTTCTCTATAATCTTATCGGCCAGCGCACCTTTTCCCGAAGCAACGACTTTCGGAGCATCCTGCTCCGGATCATACGAAAGCGCGATCGCCTGTTTTGGTTTTGATTTATCGTTAGCTCCCATCTCACGCCCTCACATCAAAGGCCTGTGTGCTCATCAGACCGATATTTCTGTTTGCGGAAAGGATCTCATCCATCACCGTTTGCTCGCCGGCCTTCATTTCCACCTGGACGGATGTGATATAGCCTTTGTCGGTAAGCCGTTTTGTCAAAAGATCAATATGCGATTCAATCAGATCCAAGCTCTTTTCATCTTCCAAACGAAAATGTGTCTGCAGACGTTCCGATTTGAGTGACACATAAACATCAACCAGGCCAAGGTGCTCCATGTCGAGACGCAGAAAGGCCGTAATATCGCCGTCTTTCTTTGCAAGATTCTTTTTATTTGTATAGATAAACAATTCGCCATGCGCCTTCTGTTCACTTAAAGAGAGCGGAATCTGCACATAGGAATAGAGCTCGTTCATCTGCTGCATGAACGAGACATTCTGTCTGATATTCGTAACGCCCTTTGCAATCACAGATTCGGAACCCATATGCTGTTCAAGTGTCTTTAGAAGGGATGAAGTCTGTCGATCCAGCTTCTCATAAAGCTGCTTCACACCCTCTTTGCTGAGATCTTCACTCTCGATCAGCCAGTTCTTTAAAACTGCATTTTTGACGGCTTTTCCAAAGTCCTTAGTAGAAAAGAGCTCCCGAATTGCATCGTGAACCGCTTTTTTCGTCTCTTCCGGAATATTCGGGCTTTCCTCCAGCTTTGCAGTCACTTCCTTCAAGGTATCAAGCCCATTTTTCAAAAGCCCGGAAAGCGCACTTTTATCGAAAGCCTGCAGATCATCCTTCATCACCGCCTGCATAAGCACGTTTTCTTCAGGCCCGGCATTTTCATCAATCAGCACCTGCATATTGGCAGATGCACCTTCTTCAAAGGGCGCCGCATTGGCATTGGCCTCGGCTTCCGCTTTCACTACAATTGTATCAACATCAGTACTGTCTGCATGAAGATAGGTATCATCCGAAAGTGCTTTGATTACGCTATTTAACGAGTCAATCGTACGGCCGACCGATTCCGGGAGCGTTTCCTGCGCCGTATTGCCGGATACATCGGAGACTTTTCCTTCGATGTTTTCCCCTTCGATGCTCGTTTCTTCCAAAGCAGCATGCGTGATCCCTACTGATACCGGTACACTTTCAGTACCTTCTTCATACACGGCATCAATAAGGTCAGAAGCAAACGAAAGCGCGGCAGATGGCGTTTTGCTCTCCGTCGAAAGAGCCCGGAAGGAATCCGTAAGGCCGTCAAGCACCTCATCAAATGCGTCAACCAGCTTATGCGAATAGTTTTTATACGCGGAAAACTGCTCGAGATTTTCATCCGTAACAGGAATCTCGAGACGTTTTAACTGCACAATATTTAGAATATCATCCGTCGAATGTGATGCGATCTGACGTGCCATGCCAAGAAGCGCATTACGGTCAACATTCATGCCTTCCGCCATCATGGCACGAACCATTGTGACATTGCGCTCGCTGACAGGAAGTCCCGCATTGACAAGTGCTCTGGAAACGGTTGAATCCGTTGCAAGATTTGTAAAAAGAGGACGCAGGCTGAGTGCGCCGTTTCGATTGGAAGTCACTTCAAACATTGCGCGGCTTCCCAATATGGACTGCAGCTGTTCGCTGATCCTGGCTTGCACAAGAAGGCCCTGTTCGGTGCGAAGGATAACGTCTTCGCCGGCGCTTTCCAGGATCTCACCGGCAAAAGTCTGACCGGCACGCACAGAGCGAACGATCTGTCCCGTATCGGATGCGATCTCACGGGCATACGAAGAACGAAGCGACTCTGCCGCTCCCTCTGTAGGAACTCTGTTCTCTCCGTTTTGGAGTAGCGAGTTAAGTGAAAGCCCCATTCGTCATGCCTCCTAAGCCGGCTTGCTATCAGATAAAATTTTTGATAAACGAACGTCTGTGAATCGGACAAGGTCCGATACGCCTGATCGCATCAATATGAGACGCGCTGCCATACCCTTTGTTGCCCGCAAAATCATAACCGGGAAATACAATATCATATTCCTGCATCAAACGGTCTCTAGTTACCTTGGCAACAATACTGGCCGCTGCGATCGAAACGCTCTTGGCATCGCCTTTGATGATCGGCACCTGTCTGATCGGCACCTGCGGGATTGTCACCGCATCATTTAAAAGCAGATCAGGCTGGGGTGATAGCTTTCCGATTGCCTGCCGCATCGCTTCATATGTCGCTTGCAGGATATTGATCTCATCAATCCGTTCGTTCGTAACATATCCAAGGCCGACGCTGACAGCCTCTCTCATAATTATATCGTACAATTCTTCTCTTTTTTTAGCAGTAAGCTGCTTGGAATCGTTTAAGTAAAGGATATCGGTATCCTTAGGAAGGATCACTGCACCCGCAACAACAGGTCCCGCAAGCGGCCCCCTCCCCACTTCATCAATACCGCATATATAGGAATAAGAATCGTACTCCCTTTCAAAACGCTTCATCTCATAGGTACGGGCGCATTCTTTTTCATACGTTTTCAGCTGTTTGGAAGCGCTCTCAACCAGTTTTTGAACGCCGCTTCGCTCATCTGCATGAAACCTTTCAATAAAAGAAGAAAGCTCTGTTTCCTTGGTACCCTGTAAGATTGCTTTAATCTCTGAAATGGACTGACTCATCTGTTGTCTCTCTTATTTATGCAGTAAACCAAATTTTGAAAAAGGCCAGATCCGGACAAAAGCCCTGCCGATCAACTCACCGCGTTTCAGTACGCCGACATCCGGCATGCGGCTGTCCGTACTGTTGTTCCGGTTATCGCCAAGAACAAAATAGTCGTTCTCGCCAAGCTCGATCGGCTGCCACGCAAGACCCGGATCCAAAATAACATCTTTTCCGTAGTGCTCCGAAAGAGGCTCATCGTTGATATAGATCACGCCATCCGCATCAATCCTGACCGTCTCGCCGGGAAGTCCTATGATCCTCTTGATATAGTATGTGTCAGGCTCAAAACGATACGGGAATACAATGATATCGAAACGTTCGGGATCATAAAAACGATACGATAACTTATCGACGATCAGATTGTCTCCGTCAGACAGCGTACTCTCCATAGAGCTGCCTTCCACCTGCGTCCTCTGCCCCACATAAGTGATCACAAGATAGGTCATGATCAACACAACCAGCAGATAGATACCGGTATCAAGCAGTTCCTTCGCCCATCCGTTCGTTTTACGTCTATTCTTTCTTTTCTGTTCTAAACGGGCCATTCGAGTGTTAACCTTCCCATCTTGCCGCTTCTGAACTCATCGAGCAGAATACCGGCAGCCTTTCTGTAATCGAGCTCTTCGCCCTTTAAATAGCATTTTCTGACGCGGCAGATCTCTCCTAAGATCTCTGCTCCAGTCAGACTCTCATCAACCTGAAAACGCGCTTTTAATACACCTTCATAGCGATTCCGCAAAAGATCGATCAGGCAGATCGATAATTCTTCCGTCTGCAGGATCTCGTCATTGACCGATCCGATCATCGCAAGCTTTAAGCCGACTTGTTCATCCTCAAATTTCGGCCACAAAATACCCGGTGTATCAAGAAGCTCCAGTTCTTTGTTTAAGCGGATCCATTGCTTACCCTTTGTAACGCCGGGCTTGTTTCCGGTCTTCGTGCATGCTTTGCCGGCAAACGCATTGATAAACGTAGACTTTCCGACATTCGGAATGCCAACAACCATGGCACGAATGGGTCTGTTTAAGATTCCGCGCTTTCGGTCACGTTCAATCTTCTCTTTGCAGGCTTCCTGCACAAGTGATTTGATCTGCTTTATGCCGCTGCCCGTCTTAGAGTTAATGAGGATCGCAAAGCAGCCTTTTGCTTTGAAATAACTCACCCACTGCATGTTTGCGTTCTCATCCGCAAGATCTGCCTTATTCAAAAGAACGATCCTGGCTTTTCCTTTGCCAAGATCATCAATATCCGGATTACGACTGGCAAGCGGAATCCGCGCATCGACGAGCTCGATCACCAGATCGATGAGCGTCATGTTTTCCTGCATCATCCGTTTTGCCTTGGTCATATGGCCGGGATACCATTGTATGTTCATCTATGATCCCTTCCTGTTATTCGACAAAACCCATACCGCTTTTCTTGGAAGCCATGTGAAACCATGCCTTGCCTGCTATGGTATCTCGCTTAACGGGTCCGATATTGCCGGACCTGGAGTCTTCACTGTTATTACGGTTATCACCCAGGACAAAATACTCGTCCGGTCCCAGCGTGATCTCATTCTCGGCGATGCCCGGCTCCGCGATCTTATCGTAACTATCCTCTTCATCTGCAAGAACACCGCCGATATACAGCCTTCCTTCGCGGATCTGAACCTTCTCTCCCGGAAGCGCCACAACACGCTTTACGTAGTAGTGCGAGTTCTGATTCCCGTTCGGAAGAAAGGCGATCACATCGCCGCGTTTCGGGCTGAAAAGCTTATAATGGAACGTATTAAGCAGGATCTCCTGCCCATTATAAAGCTTCGGCTCCATCGAAACGCCAACCATCCCGATCCTGATGCCGATCGCCATCACGAGTACCGTCGCCAGAAAAGCAGATGCAAAAATCAAAAAAGCCCAGTGTGCGATCTCCTTTACGATCGACATACTGATCTTTTTCTTTTTTTTGTAAAAATTTAAACCGCTTGATCTTCTGCGCATCATTTCAGCCTGCTTTCCGATTACCGTATTAAGTGTATCATACTATGAAAAAAGGGACAACCGCTGAAGCAATTGTCCCTGTCTGCCGAAATCGGATTATTTAACGAGCTCTTTAACCTTAGCCTTCTTACCGATACGATCTCTTAAGTAGGTCAGTTTAGCACGTCTTACTTTACCTTTACGTACGATCTCAACCTTCTCTACGTTAGGAGAATGAAGCGGCCAGGTCTTCTCAACGCCAACGCCGTTGGAACTCTTTCTTACTGTGAAAGTCGCACGGTTGGAACCACCCTGCATCTTCAGAACAGTACCTTCAAATACCTGAACTCTTTCACGGTTACCTTCTTTGATCTTACCGTATACTTTAACGGTATCGCCTACGTTAAATGCGGGAACCTCTGCCTTTAACTGTTCAGCTTCGATTTCTTTGATAATATCACTCATTATCTTGCCTCCATAAATGAATCAGACGTTCTTAATGCACGAAGCAACAGAGGACCATCTCATTTTTGCAACTTAGTCATGTTAACATATGCATCTTTAA
>JAIKWO010000168.1 GCA_024684675.1 Lachnospiraceae bacterium | reverse complement strand
AGATCAGATTCATAACCGTATAGCCGTTCTCGGCATTTCTGTAAATGACGTGATCGATGTAGCCTTTGATCTTTTCCATACACATAAAAAGAGGCGCACTTTGTCTGAGTGACAAAGAGGCCCCTTCCCTCTCTAAAAATTATACTTCGTTATTCCGCTTCATCTGCTCATATAGCATCTGCGCAAGTCCGAGACCTTCCTTCTCCGTCGACATGGAAGCGATCTGCTGGATCATGTTGTCTTTATAATAATCCACCATTGTACCCGTCGCTTTGGAGGAATACTCCGTCTCCGGCACAGTCTTCTGCATTTCTTTAAATACCTGCTCAAGAAAATAGGATTCGAACTGCTTGCAGGCTTCCATCAGCTGCTTGTCGTCGGAACCTTTGTTCTTCTCGATCAAATCCGCCTTCATCTTCTCAAGACTGGCGTTCGATTTCTGTGTCTGCAGATAGTCGTTATAGATTGATGTTAAACCCGATAGATCCATACGCTATTACCTCTTCAGGTTGTTCGCCTGCTGCAGCATTTCATCCGTTGTCGTAATCGCTTTTGAATTCATCTCGTATGCACGCTGTGCCACAATCATGTTGACCATCTCATCAACGACCTGCACGTTGGATGCTTCCAAATAGCCCTGTACGATCTTGCTCTTCTCAACGTTCGTACTCTTCGCTTCGTTGATCACATCACCGCTTGCCGGGCTCTGCACATAGTAGCTGCTGCCAACCTTTTCAAGACCGGTCGGATTGTTAAACTGGTATAGACCGATGTAAATCCCGAGCGGCTGCGGATTATTATTCTCGTCAGGATACATAAACTCGCCTTCATCCGATACGCTCAACTTGCTTGCCGCGTATTTTTTGTTGAAGGTGATCGCTTTCCCTTTGGTGTCCAGAACGGCATATCCGTCAGCGGTACAAAGTGTCAGACCGCCACTGTCATTGGTATTCAGATAAAAGTTACCGTTCCTCGTATAGTAAGTCTGGTCGTCACGGTCGCTCTTAATAGCAAAGAAGCCTTTGCCATCAATTGCGAAGTCGGTATCACTTTCGGATGCCTGGAAAGAACCCTGTTTAAAGATAGAAGAAATGGATGATTCACGGACACCGAGACCAACCTGCGAACCAACCGGTTTCGGATCACCGTTTGCCGTCGTTGTGTTCGTCTGGATCGTTTGATATAAAAGTGATTTAAATCCGGCAACCTCGGTTTTGTAACCGGTAGAATTAACGTTTGCCAGGTTGTTTGCGATTGTGTCGATGTTTGTCTGCTGGGCGATCATACCCGTTGCAGCGGACCATAATGATCTAACCATACTTCAAGCCCTCCTTATACCTTGCCAAGCTGAGCCACGGCGATCTCCAGTGATGTATCATATGTCTGGATCACCTTCTGGTTGGTCTCGTAAGCGCGGGATATAGAGATCATATCCACCATCTCACGTACCGCTTTTACATTGGAGTACTCAAGGTATCCGGAACGAATTCTTGCATCCGTCTCCTTCTCCTGTGCGCCCTCCACTGTCTGGAAGAAAGTCTCGCCGTAATGTTCCAAATAGTTGTAATCTTCAAAATCCACGACGCCAACCTTGGCTACTTCTTCCCCTTCCTGCCAGATCGTTCCGTCATCGGAAACAGAGGATGTCTTTAAGGGATCCAGTTGGATCTGATTGCCGGCATCATCCAGCACGAAGTCTCCGTCCTTGGTGGTCAGGTACCCTTCTTCCGTCAAGGTAAAGGAACCGTCCCTGGTATACTTAGTGGATGTCTCTCCCGCCTTGTTCGTATATTCGATCGCAAAGAAACCGTTGCCTGTGATCGCCATATCATAGACATTGCCGGTCTCGCGGAGTGACCCTTCAGAAAAATCGGTGTAACCCTCCCCGATCTTGACGCCGAGGCTCATCGTCCCGACTTTCTTCGGAAGATTAGGCGATTCCGATGTGTCCTTAATCTTAAAAGTCAAAAGCTCGTCGAAAGACTGCTGTGTCGTGCCTTCCTTCTTGTAGCCGGTAGTCAGACTGTTCGCCAGATTGTTCGTCAGTACATCCATGCGATGCTGTTCGTTCACCATGCCGGTATAAGCGGTGTATAAGCCTTTTAACATGCTGTCTCTCCTTGCTTTATGCGACTAGTTCTCTTCTCTGTAACCTGCCAGGAATTCCACATAGCGCCCCGTTCCGATAGCCACTGCCGTCATGGGGTCTTCTGCTGTCATGGTATTGATTCCTGTTTTTGCCTCGATCAGATCCTCGAGCCCGCGAAGAAGACTGCCGCCACCTGTTAAGACAATGCCCCTGTCCGCGATATCAGCTGCCAGTTCCGGCGGTGTTTTCTCAAGAACACCGTGGATGGCTTCGATGATCTGGGAGGTTGTCTCACGGAGCGCTTCCTCCATCTCTTCGGAGGAAACTTTGATGGAAAGCGGAAGACCCTTTAAAAGATAACGTCCCCTTACTTCCATGTAGTCTACTTCCGGCCGCTTGAATGCGGAACCGATCTTGATCTTCAGATCTTCTGCGGTACGTTCACCGATCAGAAGATTGTGTTTCTTACGCATGTAACGCACGATCGCTTCATCGAAATCATCACCCGCGATCTTGATCGAAGTGCTGACTACGGTACCGCCGAGAGAGATCACGGCTATATCCGTTGTACCGCCGCCGATGTCGACGATCATGTTGCCGCATGGCTTCGAGATATCAATGCCCGCACCGATCGCTGCCGCGATGGGCTCTTCGATGATAGAAACCTCTCTGGCACCTGCCTGATAGGTTGCATCCTCTACGGCTTTCTTTTCAACTTCCGTAACACCGCTGGGTACGCAGACCGCGATACGGGGTTTGCGGAATGTACGCTTACCGAGTGCTTTCTGGATAAAATATTTCATCATCTTCTCGGTAACGGTATAGTCGGAAATAACACCCTGCCTAAGCGGTCTTACCGCAACGATGTTGCCGGGTGTCCTTCCAAGCATCAATCTGGCGTCTTCGCCGATTGCTTTAATCTTGTTGGTATCGCGATCGAATGCTACGACCGATGGCTCTTTTAATACGACGCCTTTGCCCCTGATGTAAACCAGAATGCTGGCTGTACCCAGGTCAATTCCGATATCTGTATATTGCATAAATGACAGTACCCCTTTCCATGACTGACTTTACGATTTTTGTTTATAATGCAGCGCTTATGAACATAAACGCTCATGCTATTATAACCCAAAGACAGCCGATTTCAAAGAGGTCCGCCGAAAATTCATAAAATTTTCACTCTCTTCTAATATCGGCTGTTTGCATGAAAATATTTAGTTTTTCGCAAGCATTTTCTTGATGTAAGCACCCGTATAGGACTTGGTGTTTGCCGCAACTTCTTCGGGCGTTCCCTTTGCGATCACCTTGCCTCCCTTATCGCCGCCTTTAGGCCCCATATCGATGATATAGTCCGCCGTCTTGATCACATCAAGATTATGCTCGATCACAACGACCGTGTTACCGCCTTCCGTCAGGCGCTGCAGGATCTCTACAAGCTTGTGCACATCCGCAAAATGAAGTCCCGTCGTCGGCTCATCCAGGATATAGATCGTCCGGCCGGTACTTCTGCGGCTCAGTTCCGTTGCAAGCTTCACACGCTGCGCCTCGCCGCCGGAAAGGGTTGTAGAGGGCTGCCCCAGCTTGATATACGAAAGACCGACATCATAAAGCGTCTGGATCTTATTCCGAACAGAAGGTACATTTTCAAAAAATGTCAACGCTTCTTCGACCGTCATCTCAAGCACATCGTATATGCTCTTGCCTTTGTACTTTACCTCGAGTGTCTCCCTGTTGTATCGCTTGCCGCCGCACACTTCGCACGGCACATATACATCCGGCAAAAAATGCATCTCGATCTTGATGATACCGTCACCCGCACACGCTTCACACCGGCCCCCTTTGACATTAAAGGAAAAACGCCCCTTGGCATAGCCGCGCGCCTTCGCATCTGCCGTACCCGCAAACAGGTCTCGGATCATATCGAAAACGCCCGTATATGTTGCCGGATTCGACCTTGGCGAACGGCCGATCGGGGACTGATCGATATTGATCACCTTATCGAGCTGTTCGATCCCTTCGATCGCATCGTGCTTTCCGGGAACCGTAAAGGCGCGGTTCAGTTTTTTCGAAAGCGTTTTATTCAGGATCTCGTTCACGAGCGAGCTCTTTCCGGAGCCTGACACACCTGTCACACAAGTGAATACACCGAGTGGGACTTTGACATCGATATTTTTTAGATTATTCTCTCGCGCACCTTTGATTGTGAGAAAACCTGCCGGCGTCCGCCTTTTCTCCGGGATCGGAATCTTCTTCTTACCGCTTAGGTACTGACCGGTGATGGAATTCTTCACCTGCATGATCTCTTCCGCTGTGCCGCAGGCAACAACTTTTCCACCGTGCTCGCCGGCGCCGGGCCCGATATCCACAATGTAATCAGCCTCCAGCATTGTATCCTCATCGTGCTCCACGACGATCAGCGTATTGCCTATATCACGCAGGTTCTTTAGTGTTGCAAGAAGCTTGTCATTGTCTTTCTGGTGAAGACCGATACTCGGTTCATCCAAAATATAGCATACGCCGACAAGACCGGAGCCGATCTGCGTTGCAAGACGGATACGCTGTGCCTCGCCGCCGGAAAGCGTTCCGGTCGCGCGGGACAGAGACAGATATTCCAGGCCGACATCTTTTAAGAAGCCGACACGCGCCTTAATCTCTTTTAATACGCGCTCACCGATCTGCATCTGCTGATCCGTCAGGTCAAGCTCCTGCAAAAAAGCATGCAGCTTATCGATTGAAAGTGACGTGATCTCATGAATATTGTATCCACTGACCGTAACGGCAAGCGATGTTTTCTTAAGACGCTGTCCGCCGCATTCATCACACGGCGTGATGCGCATAAAATTTTCGTACTCAGCCTTGCTTGCTTCCGAAAATGTCTCGCGATAACGTCTGCCCACATTTTTAATGAGACCTTCAAAAACGGTCGGATAGACCCCGCGGCCACGCTGTCCCACGTAGTGTACATCAACCTCCCGTTCGGTTCCGTATAAGATGATCTTCTTAATCTCATCCGGGTACTCTTCAAACGGCGTATCCAAACTGAAGTCAAACGTCTTTGCAAGAGCGAGAAGAAGCGCATTCGAAAAGCTCCCCTTCTGGTTGCAGGACTGCCAGCCCATGACTGCGATCGCGCCTTCGTTGATGCTGAGCGAAGGATCCGGAATCATCAGCTCCGGGTCAAATTCCATTTTATAGCCAAGACCCGAGCAGACCGGGCAGGCCCCGAACGGATTGTTGAAGGAAAAGCTTCTCGGCTCGATCTCTTCAATACTGATCCCGCAGTCCGGGCAGGCAAAGCTCTGGCTGAAATTAAGAGGCGTCCCACCGATCACATCAACCTGCAGGAGGCCTTCGGATACCGAAAGTGCCGTTTCTACGGAATCGGTCAGTCTTCGTTCGATCCCCTCTTTGACCACAAGACGGTCCACAACGATCTCGATATAGTGCTTAATGTTCTTATCAAGTTTGATCTCTTCTGTCAGTTCGTACAGATTGCCGTCAATGCGAACGCGCACGTAGCCTGCGCGCGATGCTTTCTCAAGGACCTTTGCATGCTCACCCTTGCGGCCTCTGACAACCGGCGCTAAGAGCTGAATCTTTGTCCCTTCCGGAAGTGCCATGATCTGATCCGTCATCTGATCGACCGTCTGTCTGCGAATCTCACGGCCGCACTTATAGCAGTGCGGGATGCCGATCCTTGCATAAAGAAGTCGGAAATAGTCATAGATCTCCGTCACCGTTCCGACCGTGGAGCGCGGGTTTTTATTCGTTGACTTCTGGTCGATGGAGATCGCAGGCGATAAACCTTCGATCCGCTCCACATTCGGCTTCTCCATCTGCCCCAAAAACTGGCGAGCATAGGAGGAAAGCGATTCCATATAGCGGCGCTGTCCTTCCGCATAGATCGTATCAAACGCAAGTGATGATTTGCCCGAACCGGAAAGACCGGTCAATACCACCAGTTTATTACGCGGAATGTCGACATTGATATTTTTCAGGTTATGCTCTCTGGCGCCCCGGATGCGGATACACGCCTCTTTCGGGAGCATCTTTTTTGTTTCACTCATTTTCTGTCCTCAATAAATACTTCTTGTATTCGATCATGCGGTCTCGAAGTTCTGCCGCTGTCTCAAAATCAAGCTCGGCTGCTGCCTTTTTCATCTTCTTCTGTACATCCGCAATGAGCTTTTCAAGCTCCTCGCGGCTCATGGATTCAGGATCCTTGGTAAGAACAACCTCTTCCTTCGGAACTGCCTTCGTGATGCTGATGAGGTCACGCACCGCCTTACGGATCGACTGCGGTGTGATCCCGTTTGCATCGTTATAGGCCTGCTGGATATCGCGGCGGCGCTGCGTTTCATCGATCGCGCGGCGCATCGAATCCGTTATGGTATCCGCATACATGATCACGTGCCCGTCCACATTTCTGGCCGCGCGACCGATCGTCTGTACAAGGGATGTCTCCGAGCGAAGGAAGCCTTCCTTGTCCGCATCGAGGATCGCAACCAGAGAGATCTCCGGAATATCGAGTCCTTCTCGCAGGAGGTTGATGCCGACCAGTACATCGAACACATCAAGACGCATATCGCGAATAATCTGCGACCGCTCCAACGTATCAATATCGGAATGCAGGTACTTTACACGTATGCCAACTTCACGCAAGTAGTCAGTCAGGTCTTCCGCCATCTTCTTGGTCAGCGTCGTGATCAGGACTTTGTTCTTCTTTTCCGTTTCCTTCCTGATCTCCGCAAGGAGGTCATCGATCTGTCCTTCAACGGGACGCACAAAGATCTCGGGATCAAGAAGACCGGTCGGCCTGATGACCTGCTCCGTCCTAAGGAGTTCATGCTCCTGTTCATACTCCGCCGGTGTCGCCGATACGAACAGCATCTGATCGATGCGCTCTTCGAATTCTTCGAAACAGAGAGGCCTGTTATCGAGCGCGGACGGCAGGCGGAAACCATAATCCACAAGCGTGGTCTTGCGCGAACGGTCGCCGAAATACATCGCCCGGATCTGCGGGATCGTCATATGCGACTCATCTATTATGATGAGATAATCATTTTTAAAGAAATCCATCAGGCAGTGCGGCGGCGTTCCGGGCGCCATGCCGCTTAAGTGTCTGGAATAATTCTCAATGCCGGAGCAAAATCCCGTCTCTCTGAGCATCTCCACATCAAAATTGGTGCGCTCCGCAATACGCTGTGCCTCAAGGAGCTTGTCTTCCCCTTTGAAATATCGAACACGCTCTTCAAGTTCTTCCTCAATCGTATCTGCGGCGTGACGGATCTTTTCCCAGGGAACAACATAGTGGCTCGCAGGAAAGATCGAGATATGCTGCAACGTCGCATGTACCTTGCCTGTCAGTATCTCCACTTCCGAGATCCGGTCGATCTCAGAGCCAAAGAATTCCACGCGGATCAGATAGTCGCCGCCCTGCGCAGGATAGATCTCCAGCGTATCCCCGCGCACGCGGAAGTTCGCTCTCTGGATATCGAGTTCGTTGCGCACATACTGCATCGCGATGAGCTCTTTGATGACATCATCGCGGTCCTTCTCCATACCGGGGCGAAGCGATACGACCATGCCCATATAGTCTTCGGGACTGCCGAGTCCGTAGATGCAGGATACGGACGATACCACGATCACGTCACGCCGCTCTGTCAGGGACGCCGTCGCGGACAGGCGGAGCTTATCGATCTCATCGTTGATCGAGGAATCTTTTGCGATATAGGTATCGGAACTCGGCACATACGCCTCGGGCTGATAGTAATCGTAGTAGGATACAAAATACTCGACAGCGTTTTCCGGAAAGAATTCTTTCATCTCGCCGTAGAGCTGTCCGGCCAGCGTCTTGTTGTGGCTGATGATGAGCGTCGGCTTGTTAAGTGCCGCGATTACATTGGCCATCGTAAAAGTCTTGCCGGATCCGGTCACGCCAAGCAGGGTCTCAAACTGGTTACCCTGTTTGAAACCTTCAACAAGTTCTTTGATCGCCTGCGGCTGATCGCCGGTCGGTTGAAATTCTGAATGCAGTTTAAAGTCCATCGGATCATCCTCTATGTCATCCTAACACAACAAACAAGACAGCAGTGTGTCGTGTTTAAGACTCCGGACTGAGCAGTTCTTCCATAGTCGCAAGCAGCTCTTCCGTATCAGACAGCAGCTTCTCGCCGTCCTTTTCCGGAATACCGCTCTTACGGTAACGATAGGTCAAATACGGCGTACCTTTCCCGGAAAAAGTCAGCTTATCCTTATACTTACCTAGAAGAACCGGAAGCTGCTCCACACGGATCGCCGCATCCTCTTTAAAAGTAAAAGTCAACTGTTCACTCTTGCCCTGTACAGATGTAAAATCCAGTGCATGCGCTTTTCTCTTAATAAGCGCGATGCGAAGCAGATTGCTTACGGGCGTCGGGATCTCGCCGAATCGGTCGAGCAGTTCTTCCTTCATATCCTCTGCTTCGGCGCTCGTCTCGATCTCCGCGATCCGTTTGTATATATCAAGTTTTCTGATCTCGTTTAAAATATAGCTTCCGGGAATATACGCATCGACATCAAGGTCTATCTGCGTCTCAAATTCCGTGACGATCTCCTCGCCCTTCATCTTCTTCACGGCTTCCCCAAGCATCTTGCAGTACAGATCATACCCAACCGCTTCCATGTGCCCGTGCTGGCGCTTCCCGAGAAGGTTCCCTGCGCCGCGGATCTCGAGGTCTCGCATCGCGATCTTAAATCCGCTCCCAAGTTCTGTAAATTCCCGGATGGCCTGAAGTCTTTTCTCAGCAACTTCTTTGAGCATCTTATCACGCTTGTACATGAGAAAAGCGTATGCGTTACGATTCGACCGCCCGACACGGCCCCTAAGCTGGTAGAGCTGAGAAAGGCCCATGTTATCGGAATCATGGATGATCATCGTATTGACATTAGAGATATCAAGTCCTGTCTCAATGATCGTCGTCGAAACGAGCACATCGATCGTGCCGTCAATAAAGTCATACATGATCTTCTCAAGCTGTCGCTCCGGCATCTGGCCATGCGCGTATGCAACGTTTGCTTCCGGAACGAGCTCGCCGAGCTTCGCAGCCACGTCCGCAATGTTGTTCACGCGGTTATAGACATAATAGACCTGCCCGTTTCTGGCAAGTTCTCTCGTGATGGCCTCACGGACCATCTCATCATTATATTCACACACAAACGTCTGGATCGGCATACGCTCGCCGGGCGCTTCTTCCAAGACACTCATGTCGCGGATCCCGACAAGGCTCATATGGAGCGTACGCGGGATCGGGGTTGCCGACAACGCCAGAACGTCGATGTTCTCTTTTAACTGTTTGATCTTCTCTTTGTGTGCCACGCCAAATCGCTGCTCTTCGTCGATGATCAGGAGCCCGAGATCCTTAAATGCGACATCTTTAGACAGTACGCGATGCGTTCCGATCACGATATCCACGAGACCTTTTTTCAGATCCTCGATCGTTTTCTTTTGCTCCGCAGCCGTTCGGAATCTGGAGAGCATGTCAACGCGTACGGGAAAATCCTTCATACGCTGCACAAACGTATTGTAATGCTGCTGCGCTAGGATCGTTGTCGGAACAAGGAACACAACCTGCTTTCCGCTCTGAAGTGCCTTGAAGGCAGCACGAATCGCAACTTCTGTCTTACCATACCCGACATCACCGCAGATCAGACGATCCATGCTCTTGTCGCTCTCCATATCGCGCTTGGTATCGGCAATGGCATTCAGTTGATCCTCCGTCTCCTCGAACGGGAACGTCTCCTCGAACTCCCTCTGCCAGATCGTATCCTTATCAAATCGAAACCCCGCATGCTGCTGCCGCGATGCATAAAGATTCACAAGATCCTGTGCGATCTCCATCGTCGCTTCGCGCGCCTTCGACTTCGTCTTCGACCACTCCTGCGTGCCGAGCTTATTCAGCTTCGGCTTCTTTGCCTCGGAAGACCCGTACTTCTGGATTGCATCAAAAGAGCTGGCAAGAATATACAAATTCCCGCCATCCCTGTATTCGATCTTCATGTAATCCTTCACGACATGATCCATCTCGACCTTCTCGATGCCGCGATAGACACCAAGGCCGTGATTTTCATGCACCACGTAGTCGCCGACATGGAGTTCGGCAAAGTCACGGATTCGATCCCCCGCATACTTCTTGCGCGGGCGCTTTTTTTTGCGCTCTTTTTCGAAAATGTCACCTTCCGACAGAATCACATATTTGATCAGCGGATAGACAAAACCTTTATTGATATGCCCATACGCGACCATAATCTCGCCGGGCTGGATCTCGCGCTCGGGATTGTCCGTATAGAAAGCAGCAAGTTCGCGCTCCGAAAGATCCTTCGCAAGGCGCCCTGCTCGCGTTCTGGAGCCGGACAAAAGAAGAACGCGGTACTTTTCTTTTTTATAACGGGCCAGATCTCTGATCAGCCCTTCAAAATCGCTGTTATAGGAAGCGATGCTGCGCGTTTCGATCGCAAATGTACCGATTGCCTTTACGAGCGGATTCTTCGTAAATACGGAAGATACGGATACTGCACGGTATGCTTGCAGCATGGCGCACGTCTCTTCCACGCTTTTTAAAAGAAGTGCCTGTCCCGGAAGCGCATACCCTTTCTCCAGACGCTGCTTCATGCTCTCGGTAAATTCAAGCGTGATCGCATCGCCATGCTCTTTGAGACGTTGCGGCTCATCAAGACACAGGATCGTCTCCTTCGGATCAAAGAACGAAAGGAAAGACTCCTTCTCATCACAAAAGTAAGTGAGGTAACTTTCCAGATTGGCAAGGGATCTGTTCTCCTGTACCTGTTCTTTCAATTCTCGGATCTGCTCACGAATACGGAATGCCTCTTCCGTCCGAAATGCATCGCGAAGCCGCTTCTCCGCCGCAGACGCATCTTTGGTAAGGCGATCCAGTCCCTTCTTCAAAACTTCGCTCGTCAGAACAAGCTCCGTTGCAGGATATACAGATACCGATGAAAGCTCTTCCACCGATCGCTGGCTCTCTGCATCAAAACTCCGAAGCGAATCGATCTCATCGCCCCACAACTCCATTCTGTACGGATTTTCCTCCGTCAGATCGAATATATCGACAATACCACCGCGAACAGCGAACTGGCCGGGCACTTCCACCTGATAGACCTTCTCATAGCCTGCTGCCACAAGCGCCACGCTTAAATCATCAACTGAAATGCTGCGCCCTTTTTGCAGACGGACAATCTGCGCCCGGAGCGATTCAAGCGGTGCCGTCAATGCCTGCAGCGCATCGAACGTCGTAACGATCGTCGTCGGCACACCTTCCAAAATGCGTCGAAGCACACGCATGCGTTCTGTTGTCAGCTTATTTCCGTGAATATCTGCCTGATAGAAGATCATGTCCTTTGCAGGATAGGAGACGACATTCCTGTCATAAATACGCGCATCTTCCAGGATTTCATTCACGCGGATATCGTTAAAAGTAACGATGATCTTATATTTAAAACCATCGCCCAGTCCGCAAAACATATGCAGTTTTTGTGAATCCACACAGCCGTTTACATTAACGTTTCCTTCTTTTTTCAAAAGAAGCTGTCGGATCTCGTCATATTCCCCGATCTCACGAAGCGGGGCCAAAAGTGCTCTCACTCTGACTCTCCCTGCTTTTCTTTGCGATTGTATTCATTCATGGCTTCATCAATCTCCCCGTCAAGGATCAGACGAACCGCTGCCGCCGCCTTTTTTGCGCTCTCATTGAGAATTTTCTTCTCATCGTCCGTAAAGTGTCCGAGAACATAGTCCGCAAGGTCATATCCCTTGGGCTTCTCGCCGATGCCGATCTTGATCCGGGGAAATACATCTCCAACATGACTGATAATGCTCTTGATTCCGTTGTGGCCTCCCGCGCTTCCCTTCTTACGGATACGAAGCTGCCCGACGGGCATACTGGTATCGTCATAGATCACTAGGATCTTCGTTTGGGGATCTATCTTATAATAATCCGCCATTTCCCGGACGCTCTCCCCGCTTAAGTTCATATAGGTAAGCGGTTTTACCAGGATGACCTTGCGCCCGTCGATCACGCCTTTACCGATGAGTGCCTTGTGCTTCTTTTCAAGAATATCGATACCGTACGCATCCGCGATCGCATCGACCGTCAGGTAGCCGACGTTGTGTCTTGTATTCTGATATTCTCTGCCCGGATTTCCGAGTCCGATGATGATAAACATTTCATTCCTCCGATTCTTCTCTAACGATAGCAGAGAAAAAGGATCGCGTAAAGCGATCCTTTCTTTGTTTTGTTATTCGTCCTCTTCCGGCTCATTCAGCGTTTTCTCATAATTCTCCAAAATGATCGCCTGAATGGTCTCTCTTGTCTGGGAGTTAATCGGGTGCGCGATATCACGGTATTCACCATCCGCCGCTTTCTTACTCGGCATCGCGATAAACAAACCCTTCTCTCCTTCTATGACCTTAATGTCATGCACAACAAACTCATTATCGAGTGTGATCGAAACGATCGCTTTCATCTTACCTTCTTTTGCAACTTTTCTCACACGTACATCCGTAATTTTCACTACGCCATACCCCCTGAAATTTTAGTTAAAATGCATATCTCACGTTCTTTTCCACTACGATCTTGGTGCTGTCATCGCCACGGAAGAAAGAATTGGCCGGAATCGTTCCATGGCTCTCTACGATACAGTTTTCGATCTGCGTGTTATCTCCGATATAAACATCATTCAGGATAATAGAATTCTTGATCACGCAGTTGTTCCCGATAAACGAATTGCTGAATACCAGCGAATCCTCGACAACGCCGTTCACGATACAGCCATTGGAGATCAGACTGTTGTGCACGTTGGCACCGTGATTGTATTTTGCCGGCGGATAATCATCCACCTTGGAGTAGATATCGGGATACTCCCTGAAAAAATAGTCGCGCACATCCGCTCTTAAGAAATCCATATTGGTCTCATAATAGTCTTCCACAGAAGCGATGTTCTTCCAATAGCTGTGGATCTTATATCCGTAGACCTTCTTGATATCTTTGTAACGGATCACGATATCATTGACAAAATCATATCGATCTTCTTCTGCACACTTCTCGATCAGTTCAATCAACTGACGTCTTCGGATTACATAGATTCCACAGGAAACTGTCTGCGACTTTGCTACGATCGGCTTTTCTTCAAATTCCTCGATGCGGAATTCTTCATTCATCCTTAGCGTTCCGTAGCGTTCCAGCCCTGCCTTCGAATCCATATCTTTGCAGACCACGGTGATATCCGCCTTCTTGGCGATGTGGTATTCAAGGAGCTTATTGTAATCCATCTTATAGATACAGTCGCCGGATGCGATGATCGCGTACGGCTCGTGGCTGCTCTTTAGATAGTCGATGTTCTGGTAGATGGCATCTGCCGTCCCCCGGTACCATGATGAATTATCCGAAGTCACAGCCGGTGTAAAAACGTACAGACCACCCTGTTTACGTCCGAAGTCCCACCATTTTGCCGAGCTTAAATGATCGTTTAAGCTTCTTGCATTGTACTGCGTAAAAACTGCCACTTTCTGGATATGGGAATTGGACATGTTACTGAGCGCAAAGTCGATCGCACGATAGTTGCCGGCAATGGGCATAGCAGAGATCGCGCGCTTCTGCGTCAGTTCTCTCATTCTTTTGTTGTTTCCGCCTGCTAAAACTATTCCGATCGCTCTCATGCCTTGTCACCTACCTTTATCAAAGTCTTACCGCCTCCCAGATAGGTATCGGGATAATCCTCCGCAGTTGTAATGCCGGAAACCACAGAGTTCTTACCGATCTTGACACCCGGCGGGATCACACTTTTTTCACCAATGGTCACAAGGCCATGATTATAGATACCGGGATCCGTCTCATTCTGCGCTTCATCGCCGTACCCAAGCACAACATGATCGCCGATTGATACATCTTCCGCAACGATTGCCTTGTTAAGTTCCGCTCCCTCGCCGATCTCGGCACGGTTCATAATAATGGAATCACGGACAACGGCATCCTTTCCGATCGTAACACCGCAACCGATGACGGAATTGTATACCTTTCCGTAAATGTTAGAACCTTTGCCAATAATACTTTTCTCAACGACATTCTCGGGGCCTAAATACTGCGGCGGCATACATTCGTTCTTGGTATAGATCTTCCAGTATTCTTCGTACAGATTAAATTCCGGAATAATATCGATAAGCTCCATATTGGCTTCCCAATAAGAGTTAAGCGTTCCGACATCCTTCCAATAGCCGTTGAATTCATACGCATACATCGGCGCACCGTTTTTGAAACAGTGCGGGATCAAATGCTTGCCAAAATCAAGCGCCGGCTGATCCGCCAACTTGATAAGTGCCTCTTTCAGCGTCTTCCAGTTAAATATATAGATACCCATTGAAGCGAGGTTGCTCCGCGGATTCTCAGGCTTCTCCTCAAAATCAAGGATCTTACGGTTCATATCGGTGATGACGATACCGAACCTTTTTGCTTCATCGTAAGGAACCGGCATAGCCGCGATCGTGACCTCGGCACCGTTTGCCTTGTGCGCATCCAGCATAACTTCATAGTCCATTTTATAGATATGATCGCCGGATAGAATCAAAACATATTCGGGATTATACGTCTCCATATAATCAATGTTCTGATAGATCGCATTCGCCGTACCCGTGTACCATTCACTGTTCGTACTCTTCTCGTATGGCGGTAGGATGGTTACACCGCCGATATTTCGGTCAAGATCCCACGGAATACCGATCCCGATGTGGGTATTGAGTCGAAGCGGCTGATACTGTGTCAGAACACCGACCGTATCGATGCCGGAGTTAATGCAGTTGCTAAGCGGGAAATCAATGATCCTGTACTTCCCGCCGAATGCTACGGCAGGTTTTGCAACTTTGCTCGTCAGAACGCCGAGCCGGCTCCCCTGACCGCCTGCAAGCAGCATGGCAATCATTTCTTTTTTAATCATAATGTCTGTCCCCTTTGCAAGTCTGAAATCTATAATGGATCTCTTTGTCGTAGACAACTTAAGCATACCATATTTTTATCTTTGAGAAAATATTTTTACTGAAAATATATAGCAAAATTCTCTTTTTTTCATACACTTTATTTTTTCATGCAATATGCTTATAATGAAAGGCACGCGGAGGATTAATACAATGTACGAAATTCATTTTGACAAACCTGTGCATGTTCATTTCATGGGGATCGGCGGTATCAGCATGAGTGGCATCGCTGAAATCCTTTTGCATGAAGGTTTTACGGTGTCCGGCTCCGACAGAGCAAAGAGCGCACTGACCGAGACACTGGAAGCGCAGGGCGTTCAAGTCTTCTATAAACAGATCGCATCCAACATCACAGACGATATTGATCTCGTTGTGTATTCTGCTGCGATCTCCAAAGATAATCCGGAGCTTTTGGCCGCTTACGATAAAAAGATCCCGACCCTGACAAGAGCCGAGCTCCTCGGGCAGATCATGAAGAACTACGAGATGCCGATCGCCATCAGTGGCACGCATGGAAAGACCACAACAACATCCATGGTCTCCGAAATGCTCATGCAGGCCGATACCGATCCGACGCTTTCGATCGGCGGCATGCTTCCCTCGATTGGTGGCAACATCCGGATCGGATCATCCGAGTATTTCGTAACGGAAGCCTGTGAATATACCAACAGCTTTTTGCGTTTTTTCCCCAAGATCGGTCTAATCCTGAACGTGGAAGAAGATCATCTGGACTTTTTTAAAGATATAGATGATATTCGCTCTTCGTTTCACCGTTTTGCAAAGCTCCTTCCCCAAGACGGCGCTCTCATCATAAACGGTGATATGGACGGATTCGATGTGGTCACGAAGGAGCTGTCCTGTCCCATCATTACATTCGGTGAGAGACCGGAAGATTCCTATTACTATACAAATCTTTCATTTGATGCGGATGCACATGCATCATTTACAATGCATAGCCCTGCGGGAGAAGACCGCATCACACTTTCTGTTCCCGGCAAGCACAATGTGCTGAATGCCATGGCTGCCATTGCACTCTCCGACAGACTCGGTCTTCCGCGGGAGATTGCGCTTAAAGCAGTTTCTTCCTTTAAGGGAACAGACAGACGATTTGAACATAAAGGGGAAATCGGCGGCATTACGATCATCGACGATTACGCACATCATCCCACGGAGATCCGTGCTACTCTGGAAGCGGCGCTTCAAACCGATCATAAAACGCTATGGTGCGTATTCCAGCCGCATACCTATACGAGAACGAAGGCGTTCCTCGATGATTTTGCAAAAGCCTTATCACTTGCAGATCATATCGTCCTTGCCGATATCTATGCTGCCAGAGAGAAAAATACGATCGGCATCTCCTCAAAAGATTTGGCTGACAAGATCATCGCGCTCGGCAAACCATGCTCCTATTTCCCGTCATTTGACGAGATTGAAAACTTTTTATTGGAAAAATGTTCGGCAGGTGATTTGTTGATAACTATGGGCGCCGGAGATATTTATAAAATCGGGGAAAAACTGCTCGGCAAATAATTTTGTCCACAATATCCACATTTCAAAACCGTTTCGGCGGCATCTGAAATGTGGATATTTCTTTTTTGGAGCGTGTACATTTGCATCTTGTAAAAAAACGGCATTCAGAAGCATTTTTACCCAGTGATCGGAGCATCGAAATCCACAATTTCCACACTATCCACAATGCCCGCAAACCCGCATAAATACTGGCTTTGCGGCAAATTTTCCGGTTTCATTTTACGGATTCATATGCTATACTTTTCTTGCTTTGAAAATACTATGAATTTGGGTGGATCTATGGAAAAATTAACCATTTGCCAGGAGAGATCTGCTGGTTTTACAGCTGTCTCCAACTATTTTATTGATGTTTGCATGTGCGGAGCCAACGACGCACAGATCAAGGTGTACCTCTACCTGCTGCGCATGTTCCAGGCGAACATGTCCACCAGCATTTCCGATATCGCAGATGTGTTCAATCACACAGAGAAGGATGTCCTTCGTTCCCTTCAGTATTGGGAGAAGAAGCATCTGCTGGCACTCGACTACGATGCCTCCAGAAAGCTTGCCGGCATCCGTCTTTTGCCTGCTTCCGGCGCTGCTGCTGAAGAGAATCACAGAAGCGAGAATCTCTTTGCTGTCAGTCGTGAGAATCATATTGCAGAGATCCTGCCGCATCCGGCTGCGCAAGCAGCAATGCCCGTCGAGCCCGAGCCTGCTCCGGATCCTTACGAGAAGCCTTCCTATTCTTTGGATGAGCTTAAGGCTTTTCGCTCCAGAGAAGACGTGGAGCAGCTCCTTTTTATCAT